>DATMML010000072.1 GCA_035570235.1 Vicinamibacteria bacterium
CTCCGCATACTGGAATGGAGTTGCCGGTTGGGCAAACGGATCCTTTGCTCTCCTCGGCGCTTGGGCACGAGCGGGCGTGCTGAAAGCAGCTACGAGCGCTGAGACAGCGCAGCAGAGGGCTGCAAACCGGGCAATCCTTCCAACACGACCCCGGCGCTGAATCAATGAAATCATGAGCTGCCGGCGGGGAGCCCTAGCGACAGACTCAGCGGTGTCCCATCCTTTCGCCCTCGCCGCCAGGTGAGTCTCATCCCTTGGGGATCCAACCGTGCTCTCGAATGCGGCCCAGCGCGGCCGAGTCCATCTGGAAGGCGGGCGTGAATTGCCGGCATCGTGGGCCCTCCGCTGCTGCGTCCGTCGGACTGTGATCGCCTCTTGGGTCATTTGTCGGAGGCACCGACCCATGAGCAGACTCCCCTGATTTTGGACAGGTCTCACCGATCCGGAGCAACACGACGATATCGCAGGCTGGCCGCTTGTTCACGAGCCCTCGGGAAGCCGAAGGCTGCGGTGCCCAAGGCGGCGGGGAACGAATCCAGGTCAAGCAAGCGCACGGGGAGCGTTGTGAACTAAAGGCTATGAACATTTATCTTGACATATATGACGAGAGCGATTATTTTGGGCGAATCTTGTGGAGCCTGTTGAGAGCCGTTGTCCGATCCATCATCACAACCGAGGGGGGCGATGACGGCTGGGGGCGGGCAAGACCGTCGGAAACCTAGGCCCGCGGAGGACTTGACTATGAAACTGCACCGACGTGGTAGTCAGTTCGTCGTTCTGCTCCTAATCGTGTTGGGTACCGCGCGAGTCGATTGGGCACAGATGACGACGGGCGCCATTGATGGCACGGTGGTAGACCAGAGCTCGGCGGTTCTCCCTGGGGCGGCCATCACCGTCACCGATGAGGCCACGGGACGCACGCGGACGACCACGACCTCCCCCCAAGGCTTCTTCCGCATCGACTCTCTGCCCCCGGGCACCTACACCGTGCGAGCTGAGCTTCACGGCTTCAAGCCCGGCGAGTACCGGGGGGTAGTCCTGGCGGGAACCAAGGTGGTGACGGTCCCGCTTTCGTTGGGGATCGCGAGCGGAGCAGAGCAGGTCGACGTGCTTGGAGAGGCACCTCTGGTAAATGTCACCCAGGACCAACTCAAGACGCAGGTGGACAGCCAGATGATGCACGACCTTCCCATCAGCAGCCGCCGTTTCCAGGATCTCGCCCTCCTCGTCGCGGGCGTGAACCTGGACCTCGCCTCGAGCCAGGGAGGGACGAGCGATCCCATTGCCTTCTTCGGGTTCGACGAGCGCAACAAGGCGCTCTACGTCGACGGGGTGGACCTGAATGACGAGCTGACCCGCGGCGGAACGGTGATCACGAATGCGCCGCGGAACGAATACTCGATGGAGGCCATCGAGGACATGGAGGTATTGCAGAACCAGTTCTCCGCCGAGGTGGGCCGGGCGCAAGCGGGGGTCGTAAACATCATCACCCGCAGCGGGACCAACGACTTCCACGGGGCGGCTTTCTTCCTCGACCAGAGCGACGCCTTTGGCAGCAAGAACGTGTTTTCGACCGGGAAGATCCCGTTCAGCCTCAAGCAGTTCGGTGCCAACCTGGGTGGCCCGATCGTGAAGGACAAGACGCACTTCTTCCTAAGCTACGAGCGTTCCACTCAGACGAGAGTCTCCACGATCACGATCCCGGCCGCCCTTCTTCCAATCCTTCCCGATCCACGCACCGAGATTCCGCAGGATGAAGATCACGACAACTTGTTCGCGAAGCTGACCCACAACCTGAGCCCGAGCAACGTCCTGAATTTCAGCTACAACTACAACCACAAAATCAAGGACGGGCAGTCCGCCGGTCCCAACGCGGCCGCGAACGCGCGCTTCAGCGAACTACGCAGCGACCATCTGCTCATCGCGCGGTTGACCTCCACTCTTGGCAGCCGTGCGACGAACGAAATACGCGCGTCCTATTCGCACACCGACACCAACCGCCCCGTGGCGGTCAACACGCCCGGGCTGGTGTTCCCCAGTCTGAACGTCGGGACTCCGAGCAACCTGCCCCAGGGGCGGATGCAGAACAACTACATTCTGAAGGACGTGTACACGGGGCAGTTTTCCGGGGCCGGTGAGCACGCGCTGAGGGTCGGGGCCGGGATGAACATCGTCCGGTATCCTACAAAGTTGAACCTTTTCCAGTTTGGCCGTTTCACCTTCGCCAAGGACGAGCCACCAGGGCCGAACAATCCCCCCATCTTGTACATCCTGGGCCAGTACAACAGCGAGTTCGCTCACCTGGATGGCAACTACTTCGACGGGTTCGCGCAGGACGACTGGAGGGTGACGCCTCGCCTCACTCTGAACCTAGGCCTGCGCTACGACCTCGAGACCTTCACCGGCTCGTATTCAGGCGCCGACTACCCACCGTTCACGAGCCAGGACCAGGGCGTCCAATTCCTGCTCACGACTCTGCCGGGCGCCGCCAACGCGAACACGATCTACCGATCCCGGAACACGGACCATGGCGAAATCCAGCCCCGCGTCGGGTTCAACTGGGCGGCCACCAAGGACGGTCGGACCTCAGTCCGCGGGGGCTACGGGATCTTCTATGAGGGCGGCCAGGACCCGATCTCGGTCGAGGGCACCCTGGCCCAAGGCAGGGCTCAAACGTTCGTGGCTCCGGGAAGAGTATTCCCGCTGCTCAGCTTCTACCCGAACATGCCGCCGCCGGACCTCCTGAACAAGTTCTTCCGCATCTCCCTGATTTCCCAATTCCCCGGCGTCTTCATCCAGTCGGCCTACGCCCACCAGTTTACGATCGGGGCGGAGCGGCAATTGCCGGGAGACATCTCCATCGCAGTCGACTACGCGGGGATTCGCAGCCGCCACAATCCCCACAGCGTCAACGTCAATCACCCGGCGACACCCGGCTCCGGCGCGTCCGTCTTGAACGGCCAGTACCCCTACGGGGCAAACTACGGTCCGGTCACCGTCGACCTGTCCGACGGCGTGGTCAACACCGATGCCGTGATGGTGCAGATTCGCCGACAGTTCAGCCGGAGGGTTGGGCTCCTGATCGGCTACACGTTCTTGAAAGCCAACCAGGACGGGCCCTCATCGTCTCCATATTTGCTGGCGTCGGACTACGGCCCGACCCCCAACGACATCCGTCACCACCTGTCGGCGAGCATCCACGTGAGGCTCCCTTGGGAGCTCGAGGTTTCGGGGATCGTGACCGCCTCTTCCGCTTTCCCGTACAACGAACTTGCCGGAACGGATGTCACCGGGGATGGAGACCCAACCAATGACCGGCCACCCGGGGTGACGTACGACTCCCTCCGCGGCGACCGGTACTTCGACGCCGACCTGCGCGTGAGCAAGAACGTGAAGTTCGGACGCCGCTACACGATCCAGGTCATCGCCGAGGCCTTCAACCTCTTCAACACCACGAACTACAACAACTACATAGGGACGGTAACCAGCCCGTTGTTCCAAAAGCCGGTCCAGGCAATGAATCCCTTCCAGGCACAACTGGGTGCGCGTTTCTCGTTCTGAGGCGAAAGGAGCCCATTCCATGCGTCGATTGACGGTTCTGGCTTTCGGGCTGGCCTTTTTCGCGATGGCCGGCGCTCCCGCTAGGGGGACGCCCCAGGCCAGCACACAAGCTAACAAGCCGGCCGAGCGGGCCAAGGCGGAGGAGGGGAAGGTGGCACCAAAGGCCGGGGCCACCGCGGCGAAAGTGCTGCCCTCCGGCTTCGATCTCGAGAAGTATTTCTCGGAGATGGAGGAAGACGTCGCCGTCTACGATCCCGCGTCGCCTTGGATCTACGAGGGCAAGGCCGCCTGGCGCAAGCGAGTCGAGCAGATGGTCAAGATTCGCCAGTTCCTGGACCTGAACCAGTTCCATAAGACCGAAGTTGAGCTGGGCGACATGAAGATTGTGACCGTATACCGGGAAATCCGTCGCGTGGAGGGAAGCATGACTTCCCGCCTGCATGGCCGCATCACGTGGGTCTACCTCAAACAGCCGGATGGGCGCTGGTTCCTCTGGCACGATCACACCTCGGAGATCCCCGAGGACTACTCGTACGGCAAGTAGGAGGAGCCATGAAGATCCCGTCCATGACGTTTCTTGCCATTGCCCTCGCCGGCTTCGCCGCGGGCCCGGCCACGGCCCAGATTGACACCAGCACCGATGAGGGCCAGATCAACCAAACGCTGCGGGACGTGCGCCTTGCCCTCGCCACGGGCGACATCGACGGCGCCATGAAGTTCTACTGGAACGATCCAAGAATGACGGTCATCGACCCCGACGAGGGCATTCGGCTCAACGGCTGGACTTACTACAAAACGTGGCTTTCTGACCGAGCCTCCGTGCAGAAGACCCTCCTTTGGCGTGCCCACGAGCGGAAGCTTCATGTCAGGGGCAACAATGCATACGTGACCTTCCTGGTTACGCGGCAGGTCCAGATGGGCAACATGGTTCGGCAGCAAAACGAGCGTGGTACCTATGTCTTGAAGAAGATGGACGGCAAGTGGCTCATCGTGGCCCAGCACATTTCCGCCTGGCCCCAGATGGTGCTCTTCCAGCAAACCAAGTGACTCGTTTCCCTTCGAACCAGTGACGCCCACCAGCCGCCTCATGGCGTTCTTCGCGTCTGCGACCCTGGTGGCGGCGCTCCCTGCCACTGGACAGGGCCGTCCTACCGCCATCCGGAACGCCACGATCTTCCCGGTTGTGGGCCCGCCGATCCCGGGAGGATCGATAGTCTTCGACAAGGGCCGCATCATCGCCCTCGGCCGGGGGGTCGCGGTTCCGCCGGGCGCGGACGTGGTAGACGGCACCGGTCTCTACGTACTGCCAGGCCTCATCGATCCCCATTCCCATCTCGGGGTGTCGAGCTGGCCATCGGTGGCCGCCAACAATGACACGAACGAGGCCACTGACCCAGTTACGCCTCAGGTGCGCGTCATCGATGGCTTCAACGTGGACGACCCGGCCATTCGGCGCGTGGTTGCAGCAGGCGTCACCACCATCCAGGTCTTCCCGGGTAGCACCAACGTGATTGGTGGGGAAGGGGCGGTCTTCAAGCTCAAGGTTGGTGGGGGGCTCGCCGAGATGCTGTTCCCGGGCGCGCCCCGCCTGATGAAGATGGCCATGGGCGAGAATCCGAAGGCAACCTATGGCCCTAGGGGCCAGCTTCCCGCAACCCGCATGGGCATTTTCGCCCTTCTCCGTGATGCGTTCGGGAAGGCGCGCGAATACCGTGAGCGGTGGGATCGCTGGGAGTCGCTGCCGGAGGACAAGCGGGGCCCGGCCCCCGCTCGCGATCTAAAGCTCGAACCGCTGGCCGAGATCCTTCGTGGACGGATGCGCGTCCACATCCACTGCTACAGGAAGGACGAGTTCCTCACTCTGCTGCGAATCGCAGACGAATTCGGCTTCAAGATTACCTCCTTCCAACATGCGATGGAGTCCTACAAGATAGCCGACGAACTCGCCCGGCGGGGCGTGGCCGTGTCTGTGTACCCCGACGCTTTCGGACGCAAGATCGAACACTGGGACCAGATTCCCCAGAACGCCGCCTTCATGAACGCGATGGGCGTCCTGATGACCCTCCACTCAGACTTTCCCTTCTTCGCTCAGCGCTTGAGCACCGAGGCCGCTAAGCTCATCAAGTATGGCGGCATCTCTGAAGAGGACGCGCTCAAGAGCATCACCCTGAACCCCGCCCGCCTCATCGGTATCGAGAAGTGGGTCGGCAGCCTCGAAGTGGGGAAGCATGCGGACATCTCCGTCTTCAACCGGCACCCCTTCGACTCGTTCACACTCTGCCAGAGGACGTACATCGACGGAGAGCTGGTTTTCGACCGCCAAAGGGACCAAGCATGGCTTGCCCGATACGAGTGAAGGATCTCTTCCTGGGGAGCCTTGCCGGAGGCTTGCTCCTCTCCGGGGTCGCGCTCTACGGCCAAGGCGTCGGAGCGAAGGTCGGGGGCCCTCGAGTTGCCGGCCACGACCTCGCCATCCGCAACGTCGAGATCCTGACCGTCTCCGGCGCTCGGATCTCCCATGGAACCATCATCTTGAGGGGGGAGCGCATCGCGGCGCTAGGCACCTCGGTCGCCGTGCCCAGCGGAGCGGAGGTAGTAGACGGCAGTGGCCTGACGGCGTGCCCAGGCTTCTTCGACGCCTTTAGCGGTCTCGGCTTGACCGAGATCGCGAACGTGCCCGCGTCAAACGACAGCCAGGAAACGGCAGACCCGATCACCCCGCAGCTGCGGGCCAGCGACAGCTACTTCCTCGACTCGGAGCTGCTTCCAGTCGTGAGGGCGGCTGGGATCCTCACGGTCCTCTCGGCCCCGGGGCCAGGGGCGGTCATCGCGGGGCAGGCCGCGCTCATGCGCACCGCGGGGGGCACCGTCGAAGAGGCGGGCTTGCAAGACGTGGCGGGCCTGCTCGTCAACCTCGGGGAACCGCCCAAGCGTGCTTTCGGAGAGCGGGGCAAGGCGCCTCAGACGCGGATGGGTATTGCGGCGCTCCTCCGGCAAACGCTCATGCAGGGCCGGGAATACGCGGCCAAGCGGGCGGCGGACGCCAAGGTGCCGGTCGACTCTCGCCTCGAACCCGTGGCCGCCGCTCTGGCCGGCCGGGCGCGCGTGCTGGTGCGGGCTCATCGCCGGGATGATATCCTCACCGCCCTCCGCTTCGCCGACGAGTTTGGTCTCAAGCTCGTTCTTGTAGGCGGCAGCGATGCCCCCCGCCTGGCCGGTGAGCTGGCCAAGCGCGCCGTCCCGGTCATTCTCTGGATCGACCAGCAGCCTGATACTCCGGAGACGGCGGGAGCCAGCTACGACGCCGCGGCCGTGCTGCAGCGCGCGGGGGTTCGAGTGGCCTTCGGATCGAACGAGACCACTCTCTCGCGGCAGCTCGTCGCAAATGTCGGTCTTGCCGTGGCCTATGGTCTGCCTTACGATGAGGCGTTGAAAGCCCTGACACTCTCCGCCGCCCAGATCTTCGGGGTGGATGACCGGCTGGGCAGCCTCGAAGTGGGCAAGGAAGCCACACTATTCCTTAGCCGGGGCGACCCCCTTCAGGTCACGTCTCGGGTAGTGTCGGTGTTCGTGCGAGGGGCACGCTACGAACCACGAAGCTACCAGACGTCGCTCTGCGAGCAGTACATCGCGCCGAAGAAGGGAACGATCTCATGTCTGCCCAAGTGAACGATCGCCGCCGATTCTTGACCGGGGCCCTGTCCGCACTGACCGCGGGGCTCGTGGCCCGGCCCTCACGCGTGGCGAGCGGCGAGGCGGAGACCCCGCCTCGCATCGGCAGAGAGCACTACGTGACCCTTGGCCGCACGGGCATGAGCGTCTCGCCCGTGGCCGCGGGGCTGAGCCTGAAGGCGAGCGACCTGGTCGCCGCCGCTGACGCTGGGATCAACTACTTCGACACCGCCGAGAAGTACTTGAACCTCGAGCACAACCGAATGGTGGGTCAAGCTCTCAAGGGGCGCGAGCGGAAGACCATCTTTGTCTCCGCGAAATTCCAGGACGGCCTTCAGAAGGAGCTGACCGCCAGCACCGACGAGATCGTAATCCGCGTCAACCAGTGCCTGGAACGCCTCGGGACGGACTACATCGACTGCATGCTGATCCACAACGTGCAGAACCCCGATGCCCTGGACAACCCGAAATGGCTCGCCGCCTACGAGCGCCTGAAGACCGACGGCAAAGTGCGTTGTCTCGGCGCCTCGACCCACGACCCCAAGCTCTCGGACATTGTTGCTCGCATCGTGCAGTCGAACCGCTATGACTTGATGCTGCTCGCCTACAACCCGACGACCGACGGGGACCTGTACGGCTCGCGCGGATGGCCGGCGATCCCGCGACTCCTCGAGGAGGCAGGCCGCAAGCAAATCGCGGTCTCCACCATGAAGGTCATGATCGGAGCGGTGGCGGCGGGCGCCGCCAAGGGCGTGGGACCGGACGGCATCGACCCGAACGACATCAAGGCCCGCAGCAAGTACCTCGACGCCCGAATCGCCGCCACGCGTTGGGTGCTCAGTAACCCGAACGTGCACGTCGTGCAGTTCACGATGACGGGACCGGAGACGGTGGCCGCGGCGGTGACGGCAGCCACGACCCGCTTCACGGCGACGGACAAAGTGGTCGCTACGGCCTACCATCACGCGACCCGCGGCCAAGGCTGTCCGGTGCCATGCCCGGCCCCCTGCCTTGACGCCTGTCCGGCCGAGGTCGCGATCCCGGACGTGCTGCGGCACCGGATGTACTACGAGCACTTCGGCCTGCAGAAGCAGGCCATGCTTGAGTACGGCGCGCTGCCCCCGGCCCAGCAGGCCCGCGTCTGCCTCGACTGCCCGAGCCAGGCCTGCGTCCAGGCGTGCCCGGAAGGCCGACCCGTGAAGGATCTGACGCGGGGGACGCACGCCCTGCTCACGCTGGCTTAGCGCGTCGGACAGGGTAGAGACCAGGACGGCATGAACGAGCCCGCCGGCCGCATCTTCACGAAGAACTTCGTCGTTCTGAGCGCGTACGGGATGCTCGCCCTCGGGCTGTCCCTCATGCTCGTCACCGGCCTGCCCCTCTACCTCAAGGGTCAGGGCTGGGAGCCGCAGCGCCTGGGCGCAACCCTCGGTGCGTACTTCCTCACGAGCATGATGGTGCGGCCGTTCGTCGGACGCGAGGCCGACCGCCGCGGTCGCAAGGCCATCCTCGTGGTGGGCGCGATCCTCATGCTGCTGCCGTGTCCCTTCTACCTGTTTCCGACTACGGGAGTGGTGCTGGCCCTACGGATCGTCCAGGGCGTGGGCTGGGCGATGGCCACCACGGCCACTGCGGCCATGGCGTCCGAGATCGTCCCACCTGGCCGTATAGGGGCCGGGATGGGCATCTTCGGGATCCTGAACGGCTTGGGCTTCACGTTCGGCCCCGCCCTGGGAGCCTATCTTCTGAACATTGGCGGGGGCAAGGCGTTCCTCGGTGCGGCGGCGGCGCTGGCGTCCGCGGTTCTCGTCTGCGGCTTGGTCATAGACGCCCCGCCGTCGCGAGGGGGCTCAGGGCTCACGTGGGGAGACTCGGCAACGCTTGCCCGAAGGCTGGGCCGTCCCCTGCTCGTGACCCTCGCCGTGAGCTTCGGGTACGGCGCCGTCCAGACATTCCTGCCCCTCTACGCCCGGGCGTCGGGGGTCGCCAATCCGGGAGTCTTCTTCACGATCTTCTCGGTAATGTCCTTCGGGAGTCGTCCCGCCATGGGGAAGCTGTCGGACACCTGGGGCCGCAAGCCGACGGCGGCCCTCTTGATGCTCGTGATCGCGGCGACGTTCGCGCTCCTCAGCTACTCGGCGAGCCTGTCGTTCCTGGTGACGGCGGGCGCGTCCTACGGAATCGGTCACGGCGCCATCTACACGGTGCTGATGGCCCTTTTGGCCGATCTGACGCGTCCGCAGGACCGGGGCCTCGCATACGGCATCTTCGGAACCGCCATCGACCTCGGCATCAGCTGCGGCAACTTCGCCACCGGCGCTCTTGTCCAGCCCATCGGCTACGGGGGGGCGTTCCTTCTCGCGGCCGCGGTGGTCGTGGCTTCGCTGCCCGTGCTGCTGGGGCATAGACCAGCCCCGATGGTTAGTCCCAGCCCGGAGACAGTCAAGTGAGTGACATTCAGGGCCAGGTCGCGCTCATCACCGGCGCGAGCCGTGGGATAGGCGAGGCGCTCGCCCGGGCCTTCCGCGGGGCGGGGATGCGGCTCGTCCTCTCGGCTCGTGGTTCAGAGGCCCTGCAAACGCTGGCCCACGAGCTGGACCCCGGCGGGCGTGAGGTCCTGGCCGTCCCCGGCAATGTCGGGGATAGCGCGTACTGTGAGCGCCTGATCGCGGAGGCCGAGCGCGCCTTCGGAGCCATCGACGTCCTCGTCAACAACGCTGGCTTGGCAATCGGCGGGAAGATCGCGGAGACGCGGCTCGAGGATGTGGAGCTGATGGTAAGGGTGAACTTTCTCGGCGCCTACTACTGCACGCGCTTTGCGCTTCCGGGGATGATCGCGCGCCGCCGGGGGCACGTGGTGATGATGGACTCGGTGGCGGGTATCAAGTACACCCCCGGGGCATCGATCTACTCCGCCACCAAGTTCGCTCTGCGCGCACTTGCGGAGGCCTTGCGCAACGAGGTCCAGTCCTACAACGTCAAAGTCACGGCGATCTATCCAGGCGTAACCCTAACGACCTACTTCGACCCGAGCAATCCAAAAGCCCTGCCGCCCCCTATGCCGCTCGAAGCCATGCTCACCTCCGAGGACGTGGCCGCGGCCACCCTCTCGGTTCTCGGGCTGCCCGATCGAGTATCGGTCAACACGGTCATCCTCAGGCCGACCATCCAGGAGCGCTAAGGTGGCGGACGAGGGAAGGGAGCCGGCGGTGGAAGACCTGGGGCGATGGCGAGCGGAGTTCCCGATCCTGGAGCGATCGGTTTACATGATCAGCAACTCTCTAGGTGCCATGCCCCGGGGCGCGGCCGACGGCCTTGCCAAGTACGCCGAGACCTGGGCCACGCGCGGCATCCGGGCCTGGGAAGAGACGTGGTGGGAGCTGGCCGGGCAGGTCGGCAACAAGGTGGCCGGAATCATCGGAGCTCCGCAAGCGTCCGTCAGCATGCACGAGAACGTGACCACGGCCGAGACGGTGGTGCTCTCCTGCTTACGGCCGGAAGGCCATCGCCGGAAGATCGTGTGCTTGGAGATGGACTTCCCTTCCCTCATTTACCTCTACCGTGCCCACGAGCCCTTGGGCTTCGAGGTCGCACTCGTGCCCTGCGAGCCCGATCTCACGACCTCCGTGGAGCGCCTGCTGCAGGCAATCGACGAGTCTACGCTCTTGGTCGCGCTCTCCCATGTGCTCTTCCGGAGCTCCTACATCATGGACGTGCTGCCGATCGTCAGGCGAGCGCACGCGGTGGGAGCGAGAGTCGTTCTCGATACTTACCAGTCGGCCGGCATCATCCCGGTGGACGTGACCGCGCTGAACGTGGACTTCGCGGTCGGAGGTTGCCTCAAGTGGCTGTGCGGCGGTCCGGGCAACGCGTTCCTCTACACAAGGCCGGATCTCATGGGGGCTCTCGTCCCGCGGTTCACGGGCTGGGTGGGTCATCGTGATCCCTTCGCCTTCGACACCGGACCCATGACGCCGAGGGTCGACGCGCTCCGGATGATGAACGGCACCCCCTCGATCCCGGCCTATTACGCGGCCATTGCCGGCCTCGACATCGTGCGGGAGATCGGGGTCGAGCGTATCCGCGCGAAGTCAAAGAAGATGACGACTCATCTCTTCGACCTGATCGACAGAAACGGCTTCAGCTCCACGGCGTCCCGCTATCCGGAGCGGTTGGCGGGCACGGTGGCCCTAACGGTGCCCGACGCGAAATACGTGGCTCGTACCCTCAAGGCTCTCGACTTCTTGGTGGACTACCGGGTGGGCTCCGGGATACGCATCTCGCCGCACTTCTACAACACGTTTGAAGAGCTGGACCGCCTGATCGCGGAGGTGGTTCGCATCGTGAAGACGAAGGACTACGACATGACCGCGCCGTTCACGTCTTTGGTGACCTGAGGTCGTCCACTATGACGGAGCGAGTCGCGCTGGTAACAGGGGCCGCGGGAGGTATCGGCCTAGCGACCTGTCGAGCCCTCCTCGCCCGGGGTGGGGCTGTGATCGGCGTCGACTTGGACGAAGACCGGCTCTCCCAGTCCCGCGCGCGCCTCGTGGACTCGGGGCTCCTGGGTTTCACGACCTACTGCGCCGATCTCACGGACGCGGCGAAGGTTGCGGAGCTCTTCGCATGGGTCGAGCAACAGCACCAGGGTCTGGACGTGCTCGTCAACAACGCGGGCACCTGCATTTGCACAGAGTTCGTCGACATCTCGCCAGACGAGCTGCGCCGGCAGATGGCCATCAACTTCGACAGCGCCTTTTACTGCTGTCAGCACGCGATCCCGCTCATGCTGAAGCGGCCAGGGATCAAGAAGATCGTCAACATCTCCTCGAACGGAGCCTACAACTTCGATGTGTTCGACCCCGCCCACTACCGAGCGAGTAAGGCCGCCCTCGACACGCTCACAAAGCACTTGACGCGGCGCTATGCGCGCGAGGGGATCGCCGTGAACTCGATTGCCCCGGCCATGACCCGGACCGACCTTTTCAAGGTGGTAGGTCCGGAAGTGCTGGAGAAGGCGCTGGCCGCCATGCCGCGGGGCCGGCCCCTCGAGCCCGATGAAGTCGCGGCTTGGGTGGCGTTTCTTGCCTCTCCGGCCGGCGACTGCGCAAGCGGTAACGTCATCATTCTGAACCAAGGCCGCGATGTCCGTTGATCCCTCCGCGCCGAGCAGAGCCGCATCCTCCGATCTCCGGAACCACCCGAGCGTTCAAAGAGAGCAGGGATTGGCCCGTCAGCTTGGTGTGCGGCAGCAGGCGATGCTTGCGGTCGGGGGGGCCATCGGCACCGGGCTCTTCCTGGGCAGCGGCCTCTCCGTTGCCCGGGCCGGCCCGGGCGTGATCATTTCCTACCTGTTTGCGGCCGTGATCGCGCTGCTGCTGGGGTTCGCGCTGACCGAGATGTGTGTCGCCCACCCCACGGCCGGCTCTTTCGGGGTCTACGCCGAGATGTACTTATCACCCTTCGCCGGCTATGCCGTTCGCCTCAGCTACTGGATGATGCAGGTGGTGTCCACCGGCGGGCACATGGTGGCGGTCTCCATCTACATGCAGTACTGGTTTCCGCGGGTTCCGGGAGCGGTCTGGGTTGTCGGGTTCTCTCTCGTGCTCGTGTGGCTGAACGCGCGCGCGGTGGGGGTCTACGGTGAGCTCGAGTACTGGTTCGTGATGATCAAGGTGGTGGCGGTCGTCGTCTTCATCATGCTCGGCCTCGGCCTCCTCCTCGGCTGGACCGGCAAGCCTGCGATCGGCTTCAGGCATTTCACCGCGGATGGGGGCTTCTTCCCATTGGGTCTGACCGGGGTCTGGCTGGCCTGTTCCTTCGTCATTTACTCGTTTATCGGCGTCGAGGTAGTAGCAGTCACCTCGGGAGAGGCGGTGAATCCCGAGCGCACGATTCCCCGCGCCATGATCCGGATGATTCTCGGCCTGTCCGCGATCTACATCACGACGGTGGTGGTGCTGGTTGGGATCATGCCCTGGAGGGATGCAGGAGCGGACGAGAGCCCCTTCGTGACCGTCCTGGGCCGGACGGGGATACTGGGGGCGGCCGGGCTCATGAACTTTGTAGTTCTGACTGCAGCGCTCTCCGCGGCCAACGCGAATCTTTACCTTGTGGCGCGGACACTTTTCTCCCTGGCCCGCGCGGGATTCGTGCCTGAGTCGGTGGGCCGTGTCAACGACAGGGGGACGCCGGTGAACGCGCTCGTCACCTCGAGCCTGGGCCTCGCCCTGGCCGTGCTCGTGCGTTGGCTCTGGCGGGACTCGGCTTACGTCTGGTTCCTGGGTGTGGCCCTTTTTGGGGCGCTGCTGGTCTGGATCATGATCTTCGTGGTTCACCTCGCGTTCCGACGAGCCTGGGAGCGCGTGGATCGCGCGCCCTTGCCTTTCCGCAGTCCCGTCGGAAGAGCCGGCTCGGTCGTCGGCGCGTTGCTCGTCGGGGCAATCCTCATCACGACCTGGTGGGTCCCGGGGCTCCGCTCCACCCTGTTGGCGGCCGGGCCATGGATTGCCGTGCTCGCCGTCGGCTACGGTTTTTTACGGCCCAAGAATGAAGGAGCAGCGCCGGTGGCCCCGCGCATTCCGGGGCCCGCCGGAGCCGCTACGAAATAGCATGCGCAGGATCACGGCGACGCCTCGAGGAACCCGCGCGCTCGGCGCGCAGCGGCGGGATTCGGTCAAAGCCATTGGCAAGCAGGTGGGGGAGCGAATCGCGGCCCTGCGGCTCGAAAGGCGCCTCACCCTGGAGGCCCTGGCGGGCGGCACGGGTCTCACCACTTCGTTCCTGAGCAAGCTGGAACGCGGCCAGACAAGCATCTCGGTGGACAACCTCCGCAACGTGGCCCACTTCCTGGGCGTTGAGATGGTCCACTTCTTCGAGCAGAACGAATCCTTGAACGCGATCGTGACGGCAACCGGACAGGGGACGCCCCTCCGCGTCGGGAACACCAGTGCCACCGGCGAGTCGCTCATCAGCGTGGCCCGCAGCGCGCTCCAGGCGACCCTGTACCGCACGCCACCGGGGCAGGGTCGCTCCCCCGGCTTCTCGCACCCTGGTGAAGAGTTCGTGTTTGTGATTGGCGGCAGAATCCGGTACCGAGTAGCGGATGTCGAGTACCTGCTCGGGAAGGGCGACTCGATCTGGCACAAGAGCAGCGAGCCGCACGGCTGGAAGAATGTCGGCTCCGGGCCGGCCCTGACCCTGCACGTCAACACTCCACCTGTATGGTGACGCCCGGACCCCTCCGCGCCGCCGACCTACCCCTCTACTACAACGCGGTCCACATCCTTGAGCACAACCTCGCCCTGCGCGGGGGCAAGATTGCGCTCCTCACCCCCTCGCGGGCCCTCACCTTTGCGGAAGTATCCGCGGAGGTCAATCGTGTGGGCAATGCGCTTGTGCGGCTGGGGGTGCGCTTCGGAGAGACTGTGGGCCTGCTGTGCCTCGACTCCGCGGAGTGGGTGACGAGCTTCTTCGGGATCATGAAGATCGGTGGGGTAGCGGTAGGGCTTAACACGCTGCTCAAGCCTCGTGAGCAGGCGTACACCCTGACCGACGCCCGGGTGCGCGTGCTCATCGTCCACCGTGACTTGCTACCCACCATCGAGCCCATTCGAGACGAGCTTCGCTTTCTCGAGCACGTGATCGTGGTGGGGGGTATGGGCCGGCCAGGCGATCCGAGTTTCTCCGAGTGGATCGCCCCCGAGACCGACCAACTCCACCCGGCTTCCACGCACCGCGAGGACTTCTGCTCGCTCAACTACTCGAGCGGGACCACCGGCGAGCCCAAGGGGATCCTGCACGCCCATAAAGACTACCCAATCACCGCGCAGCTCGTGGGTGTCAACGGGCTGGGCCTCAGCGAAGCCGATCGTACTTTCGGCGCTCCGAAGCTCTTCTTCACGTTTGGCACCGGGGGAAACCTCATCTTTCCCTGGTTCGTCGGAGCGAGCGTGGTGCTCTACCCAGGCCCGCCACGCGTGGCCACGAACGTCCTCGAGGTCATCGACCGCTTCAAGCCCACGATCCACTACAACGCGCCTACTGGGTACGCGGCGATGCTCGCCGTGGCCGACTTCACCAGCAAGTACGACCTCCGCTCTCTGCGCCTCTGCGTGTCGGCAGGGGAAGCGCTGCCCGCTCCGATCTTTCTTGCCTGGAAGGAGCGGACGGGAGTGGAGATCGTGGACGGTCTCGGCTCTACCGAGAACTTTCACATGTTCATCATGGGGCGGCCCGGCGAAATCCGTCCCGGCGCCACGGGCAAGCCGATCGAGGGCTACGAGGTGCGGCTTCAGGACGACGAGGGGCGGGACGTGCCGCATGGCCAGATCGGAAACCTGTTCGTCCGGGGGGAGACAGCGGCCCTCGCATACTTGCACCAATATGCGGCCAGCCAGCGAACGT
The DNA here is from genome assembly GCA_035570235.1 of Vicinamibacteria bacterium. Classification (NCBI taxonomy): domain Bacteria; kingdom Pseudomonadati; phylum Acidobacteriota; class Vicinamibacteria; species Vicinamibacteria bacterium. The sequence goes on from DATMML010000072.1 coordinate 15,640, forward strand.
TTCAGGGGGAGTGGCTGCGAACAGGAGACAAGTACTTCGTGGACGAGGGAGGCTATTTCTGGCATGCCGGCCGCTCCGACGACATGCTCAAGGTGGGTGGGATCTGGGTCTCGCCGGTCGAGGTGGAGAGCACCCTTCTCTGCCATCCGGCGGTGCTGGAGTGTGCTGTGATCGGCCAAGAGGACCCGGCCGGGCTCATCAAGCCGAAGGCATACGTGGTGCTGAAGGAGGGACACGCGGCGTCGGCTGACCTCTCCGCGGCGCTGATCACGTTCTGCCGGCAACGGATTGCCGATTACAAGCGGCCCCGATGGGTCGAGCTGGTGGCGGAGCTGCCGAAGACCGCCACCGGCAAGATTCAGCGGTTCAAGCTAAGAGAACGCTCCGAGGCGCGAGTCTCGGTCGCGCCCGCCGGTGACGGCGTCTGATCGGATGACATTGTCCGGCCGGCTGGATGCTCTGGAAAGAGGGGGGCGTCGATGGTCAGCGGGATGGTTCTGCTCATCCTGGAACGCGACAGGATCGGCGGCGTCGCCGATGAGTTGGTCGCGATGGAAGGCGTTACGGAGGTGTATTCCGTGGCCGGACACTATGATCTAGTGGCCGTGGTTCGGGTCCCGAACAATGACGCCTTAGCTGACCTGATAACGGGTCGGATGCTCAAGGTGAAGGGTATCGTTCGTTCGGAGACGCTGATCGCATTCAAGGTCTACTCGCGCTATGACCTTGAGCGGCTTTTCGCGATCGGGACGTAGTTTCATCTGCCCCCGGCTGCGCTTCGGGCACACTCCACCTGCCCTCCCAGACGAGAGGGTCAGGTGTGGTCGTGCGTGCCCAAAGCTCTGACTGGACTGGCGTTGAACTTCCTGGGGAGAAGCAGGGGGTCATTCCAGTAAACACTAGTCCAGATAGCAAATATGCCGACGCCCTGGACAACCCAACCTCTCAGATTGTAGACTTGTTTGACAAAGGAACAGAAGGTCCAAGTCCAAGGTCGCAGTTCAGCCTGAAGGGAGATAGTTGGCATGCTGGGTGTGTCGGTTGCCGGAAGAGTGTCGATAGCAGGCTTGGCGGCGATAACCTTGGCCGCGATCGTGGACCCGTTACGACTGCCAGAGAAACCATCCTTTGATCTCATCATCGAGAGCGGCCGCATCGTGGATGGCAGCGGCAACCCCTGGTACAGGGCGGACGTGGGGGTACGCGGTGGCCGAATCGTCGCCATTGGCCGCCTCAAGGGGGCTACTGCGCTCCGGCGTATCGATGCCCTAGAGAGGGTCGTGGCCCCGGGCTTCATCGACCTGATGGGAAGCAGCGACTGGCAGTTGCTCGTGGACCCGCGGGCGGCGAGCAAGGTGACCCAGGGGATCACGCTAAGCGTAGCTGGCGAGGGGACGTCAGTGGCTCCGGCCAACGAGCGGACGGTGGAGGACAGGGCATCCATGAAGCGGTTCGGGGTCAAACCGGATTGGCGCAGCCTGGCCGACTTCTTTCGAAGACTGGAGGCAAACCCGCCCGCGATCCACTTTGCCACCTTCGTCGGAGCGGGTGGGCTGCGCGACCTCGTGATCGGCCGGGAGAATCGGCCAGCGACGCCAGCTGAACTAGCTGAGATGCAATTGCTTGCCGACGAGGCCATGCGAGACGGCGCTCTCGGCGTGTCTACCTCGCTCATGTACGTTCCCCACCGCTTCGCCAGTACCGAGGAGATCGTGGCCCTGGCCAAGGTAGCGGCGCGGTATGGCGGGATCTACGCGACCCACCAACGCAGCGAAGGAGATGGCATCAATGCCTCGCTCGACGAGGTGTTCCGCATCGCTCGCGAGGCCAAGATCCCCACCCACATCTATCACCTCAAGACAATGTATCGGCAGAACTGGGGCAGGATGCCGAACGTCCTTCGGCGGATCGAGGCCGCCCGCGGCGAGGGCCTGGATGTCACGGCATCCGTTTACCCTTACGTCGCGGCAGGCGCCGGGCTCTTCGATCTGCTGCCGCTGTGGGCGCGCGAAGGCAGCCTCGATGCAGTCCTGACCCGGCTGCGCGACCCGAGTGCGCGGGAGCGGATCAAGAAGGACCTGACCGTAAGTACGCTCGAATGGGAGAACGAATACTATGGTGCCGGCGGTGCCGAAGGGTTCTTGATCTCGGATGTCATCAACCCCTCGCTGAAGCCGTTTGTCGGCAAACGACTGGCGGAAGTCGCACGTGAGCGAGGCCAAGATCCCGTTGATGCGCTGATGGATCTCGTCGTGGAGGACAAGGGAGGCACCGGTTTCGTTTCCTTCATCATGGACGAGCCCGATGTCCGTCTCGCACTCAAGCAACGGTGGGCGGCCTTTTGCAACGACTCGCCAATCCAAGCGACGGATGGCCCGCTCTCTCAAGGCAAGCCCCACCCGCGGGCGTACGGATCCTTTCCGCGAATCCTTGGCCGGTACGTCCGCGAGGAGAAGCTGATGGCGCTCGAGGAGGCGATCAGGAAAGCGACGTCCCTGGCCGCGCAGATCCTCGGGGTCCGAGATCGTGGCCTCGTCCGTGAGGGCTTCTGGGCCGACCTAGTCGTCTTCGATCCAGACAAGATCGCGGATCGGGCAACCTTCGAGCAGCCGCACCAATACTCGGCGGGGATCGACTTTGTCATGGTAGACGGCGAACTTGTCTTGGACGATGGCCGAATGACCAACGCGCGACCCGGCAAGGTCATTCGAGGTCCGGGGTATCGGCCCGCCGCAGCTCCGGGCAAGTAAATCTAAAGAGGCAACATCCGCTGCTTCACAAGGGGGATCCCTTGGAACTCACTTCCCGAGGCAGGCCGGTCGGGCAGGCAATCTGGGGTGGGGCAGCGAGGGATCCCCGCGTGTCCTTACTAAGTAGGGATGCAGCCAAGGCGCCGGGGGTTGACACCGATCCCCCCAAAGTGATAGTTCTCTTGTTCTCTTGTTGAGCACTTCATCAGGACGGTGGACGTCACTGTGGCTCAGGGCGGAGGGCAGGGCCCTGGGTGCTTCGCTCGCTCTCATGGCTTTTCTGGGGCCGAGCTACGGTGCGCCGCCTGAGCCGCGCCGCGGCGCAGGGCGGGTGGCGGTTATCGATGTCTCGAGCGCCTCCGTAGCCGACAGCGCCCTCGAACGATGCTTCGGAGGGACCCCCGCGCGGCCCGCCTTGCGCGACGACTATGAGGTCCACGCGGCAGCGGACCCACACAACCCCAAGAATGTGGCGGCTGCGTGGATGACGGTTGGGCCTACGCGGCGCGACTATGTCGTCCGGGCAGCGTACTCCTCCGACGGCGGCTCGACCTGGTCACCTCCACGGACGCTGCCTTTCATAGCCTGCGCCGGCGGGAGCAAGGAGTCACTGCGCGTTTCCACCGATCCCTGGGTTGCCTTCGGGCCGGAAGGGCGCTTGTACGTGAGCGCCCAGGCCTATCAAGGCGAGGCTGGGGGCCACGCGGGCATCCAGCACATCTCGGTCATCACCTCGGCCGACGGGGGTCGCTCCTGGGACGAGGCTCGCTCGCCCATCGTTGAGCAGGGGCCGGGGGTCAAGCTGGACAACACCTCCGTCACGCCAGATCCGGCGCGGCCAGGCACGGCTTACGTTCTCACGACCCACTTTACCCTCCCCGATCCAGTCGGCCCGACCGATGCCACGAGGGAGGAAGAGCGGCGTATTGGGAGAGCCGAACTCTCCAAGACTACCGATGGGGGTCATACGTGGAGCTCACCGCGGCTGATCACACCGGACGAGCCCCATGCCTACGCTGACTTGCCCCAGATCGTGATCGACCCGCGCAGCGGCCGCCTTTACATGTTTTATAGCAACCCAAGACCCGTCGTGGGAGGGATCTTCCTTATGACGTCGGAGGATGGAGGATCCACTTGGTCTTCGGCTACGTTCGCGAGCCCTTATGTGCCCCTCGCCAAGCGCACTCCCCATCCCTCGACCGGTACGCCCTTGAGTGTCGGCGAGGACATCATGCATGCCGCCATTGACACCACGAACAGCCGGTTATTCGCCGTGTTCGTGGATAGCCATTTCGGCGAATATGCGCAAATCGCTCTCGTGACCTCGAGCGATGGCGGACGGACCTGGACCGATGCCAGGAGGGTCAACACCTGGCAAGGACCCGCGTGGCTCCCTTCCATAGCTGTCAACTCCGAGGGTCGCGTGGCGGTGACCTACCTCGATGCCAGGCCCGACAACGATCGACAGAAGGGCAGAGTCAACGTCTGGCAGAAGACGTTCACCTCGAACGCCAACGGCGATCTCCTGAATGTACAGGAGAAGCTCTTGGACCGCTTCGTCTTGGGTCAGGCGACGCCCCTCGAGCCCGGCTACTTCCTTGGCGACTACTTCTCCGTGGTCGCGCAGGGCGACGCCTTCGGGGCTATTTATGTCAAGTCGGTGTCGGCGGCCGGCTCGGTGCGAACCCGTGTTTTCTTCAGCCGCTAGCCCCCAGGATGAGCCATCGAGAGGCGGGAGATCGCCGATGCACCGTGCCGACGACTCTCCGACGGCCGCACGGCAGAGGCTCCTACATCGTTGAGCAGTCTGAGTGGTCTTCGGTCTAAAGAGGAGGGGACATGTCCCGTTTCGGCAGCCACGCCTTGAGAATGCTCGCCCTGCTGTTCGCGATTCCTCCCTGCGCGTGGACGGCTTCACCCGCCTCGGGGCCACGGGCTACGGACCCGGGAGAAACGATAAGCGGCGCCGCGGGCGGCCGTCTCGACGCTTACTTCGAAGCCCTTGCTGTCGAAGGCTTCTCAGGGACGGTCCTCGTGGCGCGAAAGGGCGAGTTGCTCCTGAACAAGGGCTACGGTTTGGCGGACCGGGAGCGGCACGTTCCTTGCGCGACGAACACTGTGTTCGATATCGGCTCGATCACGAAGCAGTTCACGGCCGCAGGAATCCTGAAGCTGGAGATGGCCGGAAAGCTCAAGGTCGCGGACAAGCTTTCTCAATATCTCGACGGGGTGCCCGACGATAAGTCTGCGATCACCCTTCATCACCTCCTGACCCACACCTCGGGCCTCGACCACGGTTATGGTGAGGACGACGCTTACGCGCCCCGCGACCTCGCGGTGCGGTTGTTCCTCCGTATGCCGCTTGTCACACCGCCCGGAACCGAGTATCGGTACTCGAACGCTGGCTTCAGCCTGCTCGCCGCCGTCATTGAGCGAGTCTCGGGACGACCCTACGAGACATTCCTCAATGATGAGTTCTTTCGGCCGGCCGGCATGGTCAAGACGGGATACCTGATCCCGCATTGGAACCTCCGGGAGGTGTCCAAGAACTACAACGGAGACAAGTCATACGAATGGACGTTCAACCGCAATTGGGGCCCCGAGGGCCCTTACTGGCACCTCTTCGGGAATGGCGGAATCCTGACAACCACGGGTGATCTCTATCGGTGGGAGCAGAGCCTCATGGGCGACCGTGCGCTCTCTCCCGAGGCGCGCCGCAAGCTCCTAACGCCGTACGTGCCCACGGATGAGGAGGGGCAGGGCTCTTACGCCTATGGCTGGCGCGTTGGAAAGACAAGCCGGGGGACCCCTTACAGTGGGCATGGAGGCGGGTCCGACTACGGCGTGTCGGCAGCGTACTTTCGGTTCCCAGACGAAGGTATTCTCGTGGTCGTTCTCTCCAACCAGGCCTCCTTTCCGGGAAAGCTGGGCGCGCCGGCGTTTACAGATCGTGTCTCGTCTCTCGCATTGGCCCCTTAGAACCAGTGCCTGTCCCGCATTGCGATCCACCACGAGACGGGGGTCCCCATACCAGGGAGCTTGAGCGCGAGGAGTGAGGGTGTCGATGCTTGCCGCGCCAGGGCCCGCTATCGCGGCTTGAGCCATGTGCATTTGCGGGGAGACGCTCTTATCATCCAGTGCAAGCCATGGCTCCCACTGTTGAGCACCTCGTTGCCGAGAGACTCAGACAGCTAGCTCGTCGGCGGTAGGGGTGGCTGACCGAACAAGGGACCGAGGTCTGAGGCGCCCGGCATTGGCCGTGGCCTTGGGTGTTGCCCTCGCCGTGGCGTGGCTGAGCATCCCCCGGCCGCACTGGGTGGCGCGTCTTTTCCGCTCGAGAGTCCCGAAGAACCTGCTCCTCGTCTCTATCGACACGCTCCGTGCAGATCACCTGGGAAGTTACGGATACACGCCAGCGCAGACGCCGAGGCTAGACGCCTTGGCACACCAGGGCCTGCGGTTCGAGAGAGCCATCACGGTGACCCCATTGACCCTGCCCGCCCACTCGTCGCTCATGACCGGCGTGTTCCCCACCCATCATGGCGTCCGAGACAACGGAGGGTTCTATTTGGGCGGCGACGAGGTGACCCTGGCAAGGGTGCTTCGAGACCGCGGTTTCCGCACGGGAGGATTTGTCGGTGCCTTCGTTCTCGACCGGCGCTGGGGCATAGCGCAAGGATTCGATCGGTTCTTCGATGACTTCAAGCTGGAGGACTTCAAGGACACTCTCAGCATGGACGCGATTCGCCGGCCCGGGGCGCAAGTCGTGGACGAGGCCCTGAAATGGCTGCGTGGGGACAGGAAACAGCCCTTTTTCGCCTGGGTTCACCTCTACGACCCCCATGCTCCTTACGAGGCTCCAGAGGCCTACACCTCGCGTTTCCCGAAAACCGTAGTGGGTGCTTACGATGCTGCAATTGCATATACGGACGCCCAGGTCGGTAGGCTCTTGGATGCCCTTGACCTCGATCGCCGGCTGGACGACACACTCGTGGTCGTCGTTGGAGATCACGGTGAGATGCTGGGAGAGCACGGGGAACAGACCCATGGATTCTTCTTATATGACGCAGCCATCCACGTGCCCTTGCTGGTGACCGGCCCGGGAGTGCCTGCCCGTGTCGTTCCCAACCAGGCGCGGATTGTGGACGTGATGCCCACCGTCCTGGACCTGATGAGGGTTCCAGTACCGAAGGCGGTGCAAGGGGTCAGCCTGACGCCCCTCGCGCGTGGCACCGGCATGAGCCTCATAGCCTATTCGGAGACCTTTTTTCCGCGTTACCACTACGGCTGGAGCGAGCTCCGCGCGGTGCAGGACGGCCGTTTCAAGTATATCCGTGCCCCCCGGAGCGAGCTCTACGACCTTCAAAACAACCCCCGGGAGACGGAGAATCTGGTCGCGGGCGAGGTAGCTCGTTCGGAGTCTCTTGCTCAGGCACTTGCGGATTTCGACGCACGCACTACGGCCCCCGGGGCCTCCCGAGGACCGAGTCCGGTCGACGTCGAGACGGAGGAGCGCTTGGCCGCGCTAGGTTACGTGGGGAGCGCAAGCCGCAGGAACCTCGAGGATCGGCCACGCAGTGACCCCAAGGACAAGATTGGTCTGTACCATCTGCTGAAGCAGGCGGGCGGCTTCTACTCGGAGGGCAAGAACGATGCAGCCATTGCGACGGTCGAGAAGGCTCTTGCCAGCGACCCCGAAATCGTGGATGCCTATGTCCTTCTTGGCAACTTCCTCAAGAAGGCGAAGCGCCTCGAGGAGGCGGTCGCCGCCTACAAACAGGCCCTGGCGCGCGACGACGAGCACGAGCGTGCGCTGGTCGCAGTGGCCGTGGTCTACATGGATCTGGGCCGGCTCGATGAGGCGCGGAAAAGCCTCGAGCGTGCGCGAGCGCGAGATCCTCGCAGCAGCAGCGTCCTCTGGAACCTAGCGGACGTCTGGATGCGCAAGGGCGAGTTGAAGAAGGCCGAGGCGGTGATCCGGGAGGCGTTGGCGAATGGGATCGACGAGGACCGCTTCTTACTCAAGCTTGGCGAGTGCGAAATCGAGGCAAAGCGGTTCGACGAGGCGGAAAAGACTCTGACCGCTGCTTTGGCGAAAAAACCTGGACTGGCCACAGTGCGCTTTGCTCTTGGGCTCGTCTACGAGGCCCAGGGACGGATCGACGACGCCATGAGCTCGTACAAGGCCGAAGTGGAAAGCCATACCCAGGCATACCGGGCCGCCTTCAACCTGGGAAGGCTTCTCCAGGAGCGGGGCCGGGCCGAGGAGGCGCTGGGCTATTTCCGCAAGTCTGTGGAGATGCAGCCCGACTTCGGGGCCGGTCAGCTCTACCTCGCCAAAGCCCTGCTCGACACGGGCGACCTGAAGGCAGCCGAGACGTGGGCTCGCTCCGGCCTTTCCCACAAACCCGAGCGCAGCGTCGCTCCGCTCGGCCACTACGTGCTCTCCGACATCTACAATCGGCAGGGGCGCGCCGGAGATGCCGATCGCGAAATGGCTGCCGCCCGCCGCCTTCAGGGCGGAACCTGAGGGCTGATGCCCTGCAGGCAGGAAATCCGTTTCGGTGACCTTGCCGTTCTGCTCTTACTCGCCCTCACGCCTGAAATCGGCGCCTGCCGGCTTCCGCCGGCGAATGCACGCCCGGCACGCAATCTCGTCATAGTAACCATCGACACCCTGCGCGCCGATCGCGTGGGCATTTATGGCAATCGCCATGCAGAAACACCACGACTCGACCGGATCGGTGGCGAAGGAGCAATGGCGCCCCAGGCAACGGCCCACGTGCCGCTCACGCGTCCCTCCCACGTCAGCCTCTTTACGGGCCTGCTTCCGTACGAAACCGGCGTCCGCGACAACCTCTCACCGGCCCTCGATCCCGGGACGGCGCTCCTGGCGGAAGTGCTCAAGAAGGCGGGCTTTGCGACCGCGGCCTTCGTGTCGGCGATGGTGCTCGACGCTTCCTCGGGTTTGAGCCGGGGCTTCGACACGTACGAAGCCCGCCTTGACAGCGGAGGCGGTCTTCAATTCTTGGGCTCGGTGCGCAGGAAGGGCGATGTGACGACACGTGAGGCGATCACCTGGCTCCAACTGATGCGACAATCGAGCGGTCCCGCCCCCCGGTTTTTCCTGTGGCTGCACTTGTACGACGTCCACGACCCCTACGAGCCGCCCGAACCATACGCCACGCGCTATGTGGGGAGGCCGTACGACGGAGCCGTGGCCTGGGTGGACGAGCTCGTCGGCCGACTCGATGACGCCCTTGCCCGACTTGAGCTGCGCGACCAAACGCTGCTCGTGGTCACTTCCGACCACGGCGAGGGCCTTGGAGAGCACGGGGAGACGCTCCACGGCTTCTTCACGTACCAAACGACTCTGCAAGTCCCCTTTCTCGCGCGTGGTCCAGCAATCCACCCAGGCACGCGCCTCGCCGCTACCGTGCGCATGGTGGATCTGTTCCCCACCGTCTTGGACATGCTGGGCGTGCCTTCACCGCGAGGAGTCCACCTCGCCGGTGCGAGCCTAGCCCAAGCCCTGCGCGGAGACTCGAAGGGGACCGAGCCCCTCACGTATGCCGAGTCCTTGGTGCCGCTTCTTCACTTCGGCTGGAGCGACCTGCGCGTGTTGCGCGAGGGTCGTTGGAAATATATCCAGGCGCCAAGAGCCGAGCTCTACGACCTGGAGACGGACCCCGAAGAGACGAACAACCTCGTCGCCCTCAACCCAGCACGCGGGGAGGCAATGCGCGCAGCGCTGGGTCGCATTCTCGACGAGGAGCGACGGGGAGGTGTCACCCACGAAGGAGCAGCCGCGGTTCCCCTGGAGTTGCTCGAGAAGCTGGGCGCCCTCGGCTATATAGGTGGGATGGCCCCGGCGAAGACGACCACCCCGGGGGCCGACCCCAAGGACCGAATTGAACAGTTCCGCTTCGCCAGCGAGCAGATGCGTGCGGGCCTGCTCCAGTTTGAGGCAAAGGACTACCCTGGCAGTGCGAAGCGCTTCCAAACACTGCTCGAGCGAGGCATCTCGAGCTTCGAGGTGCACTTCTTCCTAGGCCGGGCCCTATTCGCGGCTGGCCGCATTCGGGCAGCGGCTCCGCAGTTCGAGGAGGCGGCGCGCTGGGCCCCGGCCTCCGCCGCAGCCTGGAAGGGCTTGGGCGAGAGCCGGACGGCAATGGGCGACGCGAACGGCGCACTCGAAGCTCTGCATCGAGGCGAAGCCGCGGTTCCCCGGGATGCGGACCTGAGGCTAACCGAAGCTCGCCTGCTGAGAAAGCTGGGCCGCGGAGAGGAGGCGCGTCGGGCCTATGAGTCCGGTCTCTCCTTGGCTCCAGGGAATGCCCAAGGCCATGCCGAACTCGGCGAATTGCTCAGGGACCTTGGAGCTGTCGACGAAGCGATCCGGCGGCAGCGGGAGGCCGTCGACCTGGAGCCTAGCGACGCGTACTACTGGGCCACCCTGGGCATGACTCTTGGTGGCAGCGGCCGCATGGACGAGGCGGAGAAAGCGTTCCGCGAGGCATGGCGACTTGACGGTGCGGACCACCGCAACGCCTACAACCTCGGACTTGCGCTGCTACGACAGGGACGGGCCGAGGACGCCCGCCCGTTCTTCGAGAAGGCGCTCCAACTGGCCCCCGGCTTCACTCCAGCTCGGCAGAGACTCTCCGAAATGGGGCGGCCAGCCCGGAAGTGAGCTTGAGGTGGGAAGGGAACTTCCCATCGAAGCCTCGCGGCGCAAGGAAGCGAATAGCTCGTGCGACACCCATGTGAAAAAGACTTGACACGATTGCTCCCCTAAAGTATTGTTCACATGCTCTACGATCCTACCAAACTTCGGGGCGGGTAAGCCTGACTATCCCAGGCCGGGAGGAGGCATCGTGCTGGTAACTACTCAATGGGCACGGGTTGGGGCAGCCGCGTGGCTATCCCTTGCCGTCTCTGGCCTTCTGTGTTCATCCGCGTTCGCCCAGGAGACGACCGGCAGCATTTTCGGTGCGGTACATGACACCTCGGGCGCCATTCTCCCCGGCGCCACGATAACCCTGACCGGGGCGAACGTAGCAGGTTCGCGCACCACAACGGGGGATCGTCGGGGGCAGTATCAGTTCACATCGCTGCCACCGGGCGTCTACGACCTGGAGCTGAAGCTGAGCGGCTTCGCGATAATCAAACGCACCGGCGTACGGGTGCTGGTAGGAGAGACGAAAGAGGAGAACATCACCCTCGGCATGGCCAAGGTGACCGAGTCGGTTACGGTTGAAGCGGCGACGGAAGCTGTCGACACCCAATCCGCCAAGATCGGTTCCCACTTCGACAAGGACTGGATCGACAATGCACCGCTAGCGCGAACGCCTGACGGCTTCTTTGACATCCTCAAGAGCGCGCCCGGAATCGACCCGGCCTCGGCGGCGAACAACGGCCAGCAGGCGGGCGCGCAACCGATCTCCTTTGGGAGCCTCCTCGACCAGAATCAATATCAGTTCGACGGCATCGATCTCACAGACAGCTTCAACGGCAATCCCTCCACCCTCGTGCGCCCAAGCGTCGACATTATCCAGGACATTGAGGTCCTCTCCCTGGGCGCGCCGGCCGAGTACGGCAACGTTCAAGGGGCCGTCTTCAACATTGTGACTCGCCAGGGTACGAACGCGTTCCACGGCAGCGCAGCCTACTACTACCAGGGCGACAGCCTCACAGGGAGGAACACAACCGACGCCATGGACGGCGGGCTGCCCTACAAGCGGGTCAGTTACGGGGACTTTAGCGCCCAACTGGGCGGTCCAATCGTCAAGGACAAGCTGTGGTTTTTCGCCGCTTATGAGCACTCGAAGGATGCCTCGGCGGCGGGAGTAAAGCCAGAGTTCGCCCACTCAGTCTCGTTGGATCACGCATTTGGCAAGGTCACTTACCAGATCTCGCCCAGCCACAACATCGTGGCCGGCCTAAACTACGACCTGACCGACACGCAGTATCCGCTTCTTCCCAATCAAGCCCCGAGCACTCAGTTTTCGACCCGGAGGACCATCCCGGCGCCAACCGTCTCCTACACGGGGATCTTGGGAAACAGCACCACGGTCGAGGCGCGCTACGCGGGTTTCTATGCCGATCACAAGAATGGAAAGGCGCCCACCTCCGGCCCCGATTTTGGAACCTACTTCTATAACCTGGACACGGGTGCTGCGAGCGGCCACGTGACCTCATGGTACGAGTACCACGTCTCACGCACGACGGCGAACGCCAAGCTGACGCACCATTCCAGCGACTTCCTGAAGGCCGCTCACGACTTCAAGCTCGGAGTCCAGTACAACGCCGCTCCGGCCGAAGGGCTGTACGCGATCAACGACAGGATCTACATATCCTCGGACCCGACCCTCAACGGCTACGGGCTTTCCTACACGCCTTACGACTATGGGGGCACGGCCCTCAACGTCGGCGCCTTCGTCGACGACACGGTCCGGGTGGGAAGCCGGCTGACCCTTAGCCTCGGTATCCGCTACGACTACACTCACACCAAGGCCTCGTCGGAGCCCCAACTAGATGTCCTGGGCAACCCCACGGGCAAGGTGTTTCCCGGGGTTGACTACTACACCTGGAACACCTTTTCGCCAAGGCTGGGCTTCAACCTCAAGCTTCAGTCGGAAGGAAAGACGGTCCTGAAGGGGCACTATGGCCGGTACTATCGGGGTGGCACGACCGGCGAATTCGCCACCAGCGTGCCCTCGGTCTCCCCCGAATACCGCGGGAAATACGACCCTGCAACAAACAGTTTCATAAATCCAGTTCTCGTGGCAGACAACACAAATCTCTCAATCGACAAGAACCTGAAGGCTCCGAGCACGGATCAGTTCGTCCTTGCGTTCGAGCAGGCAGTGTTCAAAGACGCTGCGGTGACGGTGGAGTACATAGGCAAGCGCTCTCGCGATTTTGTGAACTGGGTGGACGTAGGTGGCGTCTACGCTCCGATCACCTACGTGGATAACGTCGGCCCCGACGCGACCGGCCGCTCCCTCACGCTGTACCAGCTTCAGAACAGCCTGGGCGACCGCCGCTTCGTGTTGACGACTCCACCGGGCTCAACCTCGAATGCCGACTACGTAAGCCTGGCCGCGACCAAGCACATGTCGCACCATTGGCAGCTCACATCGTCCCTAACCTTGGGCAAGTCATCGGGTGACCGAATCAAGGGAATCAGCGCCTCTCAGAACTTTCGGGTCTTCGGCAGGAACCCCAACGACTATGTGAACCACGATGGCCTCCTCCCCGGGGATCGTCGATACGTCTACAAAATGCAATTTCTTTACGAGGGCCTGCCCGGGGGAATCACTTTGGGCCTCGACTATTTCTACGCCAATGGTTACCCAAAGTCGCGAGAATTGCGGGTATCGCAGACCAACTTGTTTGATCCAATTCTCATGCAACCTCTCTCGAACGACCTGCGCTTCCCCAACCTGAACGTGTTGGACCTTCGACTCCAGAAGAACATCACCCTCGCGAAGGAACTCAAGCTTCGTTTGTTCGCCAACGTGTTTAACTTGTTCAACGACAACGCGGTCCAAGCGTTTCAGAGCGACGTAGCGACGTCGAGTAACTACGGCAAGCCCAATCTGAATAAGACCCTGCCACCGCGGCGGGCCATGCTCGGGGCGAAGATCGACTTCTGACCCAGCCTGGTAAGGCTGTTATCCTGAAGGCGTCGGCACGCGACCGCGCCGTGGAACCTAAGGCCTATTCAGGCCGCCCTCCGACTGAGGCCTTACCAGAGCTCGCTAGGACATTGGCGCGATACCACCAAGCAACTACTGCGCCCGCGATTGCTCCCGGGATACCCACGAGTGCCACACTGATACTGAGAAGCTCGCGCCGGGTTGACAACCCCTAACTCCCCCTTGGATTAGCCCTTGGTGGACACTTCAATACCGGCCACCAGGTAGCGACCGAGACAGGTAAGTGTTTACTCTCTGGTGATTCCGCCTGAGGCAAGTAGGGTGGGTCCTTGTGCGCTGTTTCAGGGCTTCACCCTATAGATCTCTCCGACCATGAAGGCGGAAACCAGCATGAGCAGAACGGCGAGAATGGCCAGTGCCACCCTGTCCATGCCCCAGTAAGGCTCTTCGGGGGTACGACCGGACTGGAGCCACCGCTCCCGGCTCTCAGCTGTTGCCCAGCCGTCGTCGAGGCAAATGGGACACAGCTGGAGAGATGTAATCCAGTTGTCAACTTGAAAACGCGGTTGTCGTCGCGCTTCTGAGCTCGTATGGAGTTGAAGACCGCATACTCGACACCGTACCAGATGCGGGAGCACGATGCTAAGCACGCCCAACGCGAGTCCAAGGAGCATAGGCACTGGCCCCCACCGCCGCAGATTGGGCGCCGTCACGAAGATGAGCAGTGGTCCCAGCAAGGCTGAGATCTGACTCCATCGGATTTTCCACGCTTGTCTGCTTCGCGCTAGCCAGCTATCCAAGGGGGCTCCCACAAGGCAATAGTACGACCTATTTCGTTGCCTCCTCCTGACGCAAGTCGGTGTGGACTCTGGTGCGCCAGCTTCGTCGGCCGCTTTGTAGGACGTGGGCGTTGTGGAGTAGCCGGTCGAGGAGAGCGGTTACGGCGGCAGTGTCTCCAAGCAGATTGCCCCAGTCGTCGACCGGGCGGTGTGAGGTCAGCAGGGTTGAGGCGCGCTCGTAGCGTCGCATGACCACCTCGAGGAGGTCTTCGGCGGCCGGGCCGTCTTCGCAGACTTGGGTAGCGGAACGGGACCTACGTCATGGGCACAAGACCTGAGGGGCCCGTCACTCTACGGGACGGCGACGGTATATTCTTGGGCTTAGTGCCGCTCACGTTCGAGTTCCGGACCCTACTGATGAGCTTGTTTTCCCGAATGAGCCTCTCGGGTCAACCGAGAAGGATCAGGACGAGCCACAAGAGTCGCAACGAACGGATCTCCACGCTCGACGGCCAGAAAAGCTCTGCGGCCGACGCTGGCGGGGGGGGACATTACCCTCAACGTGCGTCCATCGCCAGCCGATTACGCACTCCGATGGCTGAGCACCAAGGCAGCGATCGCCTATCGCAAGGGGTTGTGCGCTACCTGTTGATCACGCTTCTTGCTGCGGCACCTCTCACCGGCCCCGCGAGCCCTTCCCAGACGCCCGAAGGGGTGGTGTTCAGTGACGTCGCAGTCCTGCCCATGGACGAGGAGCAGGTTCTCTCCCACCGGGACGTACTCGTCCAACGCAGTATCATCCGCAGCATAGATCAGCATCGGCCGAATAGGCCATGGCCGGCGGACACCATCGTGGTGCATGGCGCGGGGAAATACCTGATACCCGGTCTCTCCGACATGCACATCCACACTCAATTTGGGGATGAGCAGCAACTCAAGCTGTACATCGTGAACGGCGTAACCGCAGTTCTGAATCTGAGCGGCTCCCCGCAGTTGCTCGGGTGGAAAGACAGGATCGCTTCGGGTGCCATCCTCGACCCGACCTTCTTCAGCTCCGGTCCGATTCTTGATGGTGATCCGCCGACCACTCCGTCACACATGGTCGTGAGGAATAGAGAGGAAGCGGCAAGGCAGGTCGAGGAACAATCGCGTCAGGGCTACGACTTCGTGAAGCCATACAGCGCACTGTCGTCTGACGCCTACGACGGGATCGTGGACGCGGCAAGACGCAACCACATCCGCGTTGTCGGTCACGTGCCTTGGAGTGTGGGCGTTGAAGGAGTGATTAACGCCAATCAGGATGCGATCGCGCATGTGGAAGAGCTATACCGCTACTTCGTCGATCGACACGAGAAGCCTCCACCCGATACGCGGCCCGATCCAGCAAGAATCAAGGCACTTGCGAAACAGTTAGCAGATCACCGCATATGGGTCATTACAACGCTCTCCGCGAATAGCAATATCCTCAAGCAGGCCACGCACCTCAGCCAACTCATTGAATCGCTAGAGACGCGATTCATTCCCAAGTCCTACCTGGCTGAGTGCAGAACCGATGATCCTTATGCCAAGCGCGGCAGTGACTGGGTATTGCAGAACGAGATCATGGTGCCCTTCCTCTTCGAAATCACCGCTGGCCTGCGTGCGGCAGGGGTACAGATGATGGCGGGCACTGACGCCACGAATCCAATCCAAGTGCCCGGAGTCACATTGCACGACGAACTGGAGCAACTTGTTCAGGCGGGCTTGACGCCCTTCGAAGCCCTAGTTACGGCAACCCGAAACCCGGCGATGTTCTTGGGGCGGCTTCAAGAGGCGGGGACAGTAACCCCCGGCACAGTGGCCGATCTCGTTCTGCTCGACAGCAATCCGCTAGAGAACATCTCGAACACAAGGAGAATAGCCGGAGTTCTCCTGAGGGGGCGATGGCTCGACCATGCTCAATTGGAGAGCATCAAGCAGGATCTGGTCGCACACTTCGCGATGGAGTGAATGCTGGGATCATTAGCGGGGTCGATCTTCAGTGTGGGGTCTCCAACGACTTGTCGTTTCCCAGGCCCAGGAGAAGCACCGAATACATGTCGATGGCGTCCCACAGGTTTTGAAGCCTGAGATTCTCGTCCGCAGCGTGTTGGTTGTTGTCATGATTGGCAATCGGCACGCCGATAACCGGCCTGTGGTGCTTTCCTTCGAAGACGTACATGGGGATGGCAGCTCCCACCGATACGAGCTCGACAATCGGGCTGCCGCAGGCTTGTTCAATGCCTCGAACCACCGCTCTCGCGACCGGGCTGTCCATGGGGGCGCGGTATGCCGGATAGCCGGGTCCCCACAAGAGCGTCACGACTCGCGGGTGCGCTCGGCGCGTAGCCAAGTCGGGTGTGCCGTGAACGATGAGAAAGCCCTGGCGGGCAATATGGTCCTCGACCGCGGCTCGTACGCCTTCCGGGGTCTGGTTCGGCACCAGACGGAAATCAATTGACGCCATCGCTTCCGTGCTGATGATGTTCGCTGCCTGCGCACCAACATTCCCCCCTTGGATACCATGAACATTGAGCGCGGGTTTGAGGATCTGCTCCGCCAGGGGCACGCCGTCGCCCTCCGGTGTCGCGATCGCGAGCTCGTGCTTGAGGTCTTCGTCGACCGCGGGAGTCTTTAGGACTGCCTGCTTCTCCGCATCCGTCAAGGGTCGGACGTCGTCAGAAAAGTGGGGGATCAGGATCTGCCCATCCTCACTCCGCATGCTGTCGAGCAGATGCGTGAGAAGCATGATGGGATTGGGTGCCCAGTTTCCGTAATGGCCGCTGTGAAGGGCGCGGGTGGCCGCGTAGACCGTCATCTCCAGGTCGATTTCACCACGCACTCCGAAAAATACCTGCATGCGCCGGGATGGGTGTATCGGCCCATCCGACAGCAGCCACACATCGGCTTCCAGCGCTTCAGGGTGCCTGCTCAGCAGCTCCCCCAAGTGGGGGGAGTTGATCTCCTCCTCGCCCTCGAACAAGAGCTTGAGATTCACGGAGAGCGCCCGGCCGGTCGACTTCAGGGCGTCCAGCGCCGTGAGAATCGCTTGGATCGGTGCTTTGTCGTCGCTGGCAGACCGAGCATAGAGGCGGGATTCGGGCTCATATTGACGCCTTGATCTCCAATCGACCTCGTGCGATCCGGGGTCGATGAGCACGGGCCGAAAGGGCGGATGTCGCCACTGCGCTGGGACTGCGGGCTGGCCGTCATAGTGGGCGTAAATTCCTATGGTCGGCCGATCTCCAGGAGCGCGCAGTTCACCGTAGACGAGCGGCGGCGCTCCCGAGACGCGCAAGAGTTGAGCAGTGACGTTGCGGCGCTCCATCATGCTCACGATGGTTCGCGCGTTGCGCTCAATATTCTCGGTGTCGGAGGCGTGGTTGGGGATGCTCAGGAGGTCCACGAGTTCGCCGACGATCTCCTGCTCGTGCGCCGCGCGATAGCGGCGGATCTGTTCCCGAACGACCGAGCCATCGTCCGCCCAAATCCTCTGCGCTCCTGAGCAGCAAAGAGACGCCGCAAGAATGACTGTCGAGCACCGTACTCTCATGTCCTTCACCGCGCCGTGTCGACCGCCTAGCTGTCCGCCAGGCTCCGACGACAAGAATATTATAATGTTGACATGTTGAACAATCAAATGAGATCCTAGAGAACCTATGGCGGTGGAAGGAGATCCGCGGGAGTCCAGGGGTCTTATTGAACAAGCCGCCTTCGCTTATTGTTCATGTGCCGAACAATACCAACTAGCCTAGGAAGATGAGCTTCCTGCTTTCAGCTGACGGGGGGCACGATGTTGAAAGTACTTAGAACCGCCGTGAAACGCGGAATCGGCATCGGAATCAAAGTCGACGTCTCGCCGGGCCCCGAACGCGGGTCCGGAGGGGCGCCCGGTCAAGCCGCTGCCGCGCTGCAGCATCTCCTGACCAAGTCGAAGAGGTATCTCTCGCTAGGCCTCGCGGGACTCTCCGCCGCCGGGGTCGCCCACGCCGGGCGCCCCGTAACCTACGAGGACATCGTCGCCCTCCGGAGACCATCCGACCCGCAGATGTCGCCAGATGGAGCACGAGTGGCCTTCGTCGTGAGCGAGTGGGACCGACGGGACGACCATTTCACTACCGACCTTTACCTGGCCGAGGTGAGCACTGGTCATGTTTCGCGCCTCACCCAGGCGCCGGCCGACAAAAGGCACCCTCGGTGGAGCCCCGACGGTCGGTCTCTCGCCTTCCTCACTGACCGCGATGGTCATGCGCAAATCCACGTCTTGGACACCCTAGGTGGCCCCCCACATGTGGTGGTAGCCCTCTCTCGCTCCGTCGAGAGCTTCGAGTGGAGCCCTGACGGCAAGGAGATCGCGTTCCTGGCCGTGGAACCCCAACCGCCAGCCCAACCGGGGAGCCGCAAGCTCCCGGTTGTGGCCAGTGAGGACATCGAGTACCAGCGCCTTTGGATCGTGGATATCGCAACGGGCTCCATCCGGCAGCTTCGAGCGGGAGCAAAGCACGTGGTCCAGTTTGCCTTCTCTCCCAAAGGTGACCTCCTGGCCAGCCTTGGCCAGGCCTCCCCTCGGTGGCCGGACCAGGTCCAACGAGAGCTGTACATCGTGTCCCGGGCGGGCGGCGAACCAAGGCGGGTAACCACGGACGGCGGCGAAAAAAAGGATCCCACTTGGAGCCCTGATGGCACGGAGGTGGCCTATCTTGCCGCAGCGGAGGGCAACCCCCTCAGCGTCGGACCGCCGAAAGTTCACGTCGTATCGGCGGCGGGCGGAACGCCCAGGATTTTGGCCGCGGCTTTCGAGGGCTACGCCCAAGGGCTCGCCTGGAAGGGGGGTCGTGGCCTCTTGTTCACGGCGGGAGTGGGGGTGGGCCAGCACCTGTATCGCGTCGCGCTCGGCGGCGCGGCCCCGCAGGCGCTAACCACGGGTGACGGTGTCTATAGCGCCTTCACGACCGATCGCGACGGCCGCGCGGTGGCGGCGACTCATGAGAGCCCCTCCCACCCGCCTGAAGTGTGGGTCGCGACCGATGTGGACCAGCCCTTCCGGGTCTTGACCGCCCTCAACCCTCAGGTAGCCGAGTGGTCCCTCGGCAAAGTCGAGACCACCCGCTGGAAATCAAGCGACGGCCTCGAAATCGAAGGGCTCGTCGTGTACCCCGTGGATTACGTGGCGGGACGCCGCTACCCAACGATTCTCTACGTTCACGGAGGGCCGGAGAGCGCCAACCTGCGGGGCTTCATAGCGAACTGGGACAGCTTGCCGCAAGTATATGCAGGCGCCGGCTTCGTCGTGTTCATGCCCAACTTTCGCGGATCCTCGAACTATGGAGGCCGCTTCTCGCTGGGCGGCGCAGGCGCCAGCTCGATCGCGCCTGAGGAAGGAAGCTTCGCAGACAGCATGACCGGTCTCGACCACCTCATCGAGGGCGGGATCGCCGATGCCGCCCATCTCGCAATCAAAGGATGGAGCTACGGTGGATACTTCACCTCGTGGGCGATCGGCCACACCGACCGCTTCAAGGTGGCGGTCGAGGGCGCGGGGGACACCAACCTGGTCAGCTACTACGGAACGGCGGCGATCAACCCGGGGTTCGACCTCCTCAACGAGCATCCCTACGATGACCCGGCGCTGTGGCACAAGCGGTCGCCTCTCACCTACGCATCGAAAGTAAGGACACCCTGCCTTATCCTTCAAGGAGAGAAGGACGAGATCGTGCCGAAGGGCCAGAGTCAGGAGTTCCACAAGGCCCTGCAGCACTTCGGGGTGCCGACGGAGCTCGTGATCTACCCGGACCAGCCACATGGGCTCCAGGTGCCGAGCTATCAAATCGACAAGATGCGCCGGGAGCTCGAGTGGATCAGGAAATATATCAACTGATTCGCCGACAACCAGCGTCGACTTGGCTGCCTTGCAGCGTTGGGCGCTCTACGCAGGGGTTCAGCGGAGGGTCATGGTTGCGCCTTTGGTTCGGCCCCTGAGGCATGGATTGTCTTGTCGATCCAGTCAGCGTACGCACTCACGCGCACGAAGATGTCGGTGAGCCCGTAGTTGCCGGGCGGACCGTCCGCTGCTGAGCTGACGCCTGCCACAAGCACACGACCGCCGGACTCGAGCAGGGCGGGGCCGCCGCTGTCGCCAGGCCCACACACGCCCTCGAGGTCTGTCCCCGCGGGAGGGGCGTCAAAGGAGAAGAACAGTCGGCGTGGTCCCGCATCCGAGACCTGGTTTGTCGCCGCCCGCCGCCTGTGATCCGTGTGAGTGAGTGCCGTCCCTCCCTTGCCGTAGTCGCCCCATCCAACGATAAATGCAGTCCGGCCTGCTTCGTCGTGACTGCGATAAATCTCCAAGGGTGCGATCCCATCCACGGGAGTTTCGAGTTCGAGCAGTGCCAGGTCGACTTCGGGCGGGCGGTCTCGAGCGGCCGTCCCAAGAGGGTGAAGCACTGCTCGCTTGACCCGATACCGCCGCTCGCCAAACTTGACCGCAGTGGCGCCCCCGCGCCCAGCGGCGACATGCGCGGCCGTCAAGACCCATCGGGACGCCACAAGGGTGCCGCTTCCGTCG
Source organism: Vicinamibacteria bacterium (assembly GCA_035570235.1). NCBI lineage: Bacteria > Pseudomonadati > Acidobacteriota > Vicinamibacteria > Vicinamibacteria bacterium. The sequence goes on from DATMML010000072.1 coordinate 36,416, forward strand.
GGCTCGACCTCGCCTACGGCGTCGAATCTCGCACCCAGTTTTAGATACTGGCCGTCATCCCGATCGTGCCTCTCGACGATCGCCATGCTACTCGGCGCGGAGGTCAGAAGGAGCAAAGCCCAAAGGAAGGATATCCTCATGCTAGCCTCCCGACGGCGGCCGACGGACTGCAGCTTCAGCTACCACCTGACTGTTTTGTCTCCCGTGGTGAACACCCGATGGGCTCGGCCTGCTCAGCCCATGAGTGCGCGGGCTCTGCTAAGGGAAGGGTGCAACTAGCCACCTTAGAACGGCTCGGGCGGCGCCTCACCGGGGGGCCGCTCGGACCGCCTCCACGCCCGACTCCCCGCTGCCGAGGGTGGCACGTTGGCGCCCGTCCGGTGTCCGTCCAAATACGACCGGCTTCGAGGGCGAAAACCCGCGATCCCAAGTCATGAACGCGTCGACGCCGACCGGGACCAGAGTCAATCGGGTCTCCAGGCCCCGCAGCGAGACGCCTTGCAGCCGCTCCCCGGTGGCGTCCCAGACAAACGCCCGGTCAGCAGTCCCTTTCTCGAATCGGCAGCGCACGAGCGTCACGTCGCGCTCGGGCTGAAAAACCGCCCCCAGGGCGCGGCACTCCAGCAGTGGGCCCTTTCCCGCCTCCTGCTCCCGGCGCCACTCCCCATAGCGCTGCGCAAGGGCGGCCGAGGGCACGTCGCCGCCGCGGGACCGGCTCATGGGCTCGAAGTCGCCCCGGAGCGCGGCCGCGCTTACCTCTTCTATGAGCTTGCAGAGGCGCCCCGCCCGCCCCTCGTCCACCGGCCGGGAGGAGTGGAGTCGCGAGAAGGCCAGCGGCCCCTCGGCCTCGGCGACGAGGCCGCCGGCCTCCGCAGTGAAGCGCCAGGCGCCCTGGTCTCCCGCGAGCCGGTAGGCGCCCTCGAGCCCGCGCAGCCTTTCAGGCGCGACGGCGATGCGATCCGGCACGTCGAGGTATGGCCGGCCGGCGAGCAGCCGCTCGACCAGCGGACCCAGGAGCGACTGGCCAACGGGCACGTCCGCCATGACGTTCGTCTGCAGGAAAACGACAGCGCCGGCTGACGGGACGATCGCGAAGTCCGCGTAATGGATCCCGTTCCCGCCGTTATGGGTCACCAGCTTACTGCCGTCCGCCAGCGCCCGGATATCCCAGCCGTAGCCGTAGTGCGACCCTGACGGTTCGGCGACGTGCGGAGACCACAGCTTCTCGAGCGAGGCCGGCTTCAGCACCCGGCCGCTTCTCAGGGCCTCGGCCCAGCGGAGCATGTCGTAGGCCGTAGCGTGCACGCCGCCGTTGGCGTGAAGGATCCAGTAGGGGCCGTCCGCCCTCATGGGCCGCTCAAGGATGGTGCCCCAGCGCTCGGCACCCCGGTAGCCCTGCGCAAACCGGCCCTCCCCCCAGCTCGCGAGGACGTAGCCGGTCTCGTACATCGACTGGGGCAGGAAGAGACGCTCTCTCGCATAGCGCTCCCAGGATCCGGCGGTGAGCTTTTCGACGATCACGCCCAGCAGGCTGAAGCCCGCGTTCGAATACTCGAAGCCACGGCCGGGCGGGAAGGCGAGCGGCTGGGCCATGGCCCGGCGCACGAACTCCTCGCGCCCAATTGGGTCGAAGTCGTCGGCGCCACGCAGGTCCACGATCCCCGAGGAGTGCGTGAGCAGCTGGTGCAGCGTGATGCTCCGCTTGTCCTCCGGCACTCCTTCGATGTGCTTCGTTATCGGATCTTCGGTCCGGAGGCGCCCGTCCTCCTCCAGCGCGAGGATCGCCGCCGCCGTAAACTGCTTCGTAATCGAGCCGATCGAAGAGACCGTTCCTGGCGTCCAGCGGATCTTGCGTTCGCGGTCGGCGAGTCCGTACCCGTCCGCCACAAGCGGCGCGCCTTTGCTCGCGACCAGCACCACCCCCGCGAAGCCAAGTTTCTCGAGCCGAGTGAGATACGCGCGAGTATCCGCCACGAAGGTGTCGGGGGGGGCCCCGGCGACGTGGCGGGTCCCGACGAGGACCAAGATCCCCAAGCATGAGATTGATCGTAGTGCGGATGTGGCTCGTATCATGAATCTTCCTCCCCCCAGCGTGGGTCGGCCGCGGGCGCTCTTTTCTAGGCAAGGGTCTGCTGGCTCGGCCACCAGCACGGGACCAACTGGCGATATGCGCATTTCCGGAAAGGACTCAACGTGCGCCTCGAGCGGTCGGTCCCGCGAGCTCAGCCGGGGAGGCCATCGGTGGTGGACACCTCACCGATCGGCGTGACGCTCGGCTGGCTTCCGCGGGCAGAATGCGCCGCATGCGTGGCCGGCTGCCAGCGGTTCCTCTCCCCTAACCCGGCTCTAGAAGCTGACTTTGGCTCCCAGCATTGCCCGCACCGGCATGATGATTTGGTTCGGCTGTTGGAAATTGGCCGAAGTAACGTTCATGCTTTGGTTGCTCTGGAAGGCGTAGGAGTTGAAGACATTGAACACGTTGGCAAAAACGCTCAGCCGGGCGTCGCCCCCAAAGCGAATGTCCTTCTGGAGGCGCAGGTCCAGCACGCTCAGGCTCGGGAAGCGAAGGCCGTCCGTGAGAGGCTGGGCCTTGACCGGACGCGGAAGGTTGGTGGCGGGTATGGGAACCATGCGCGGAATGGGATAGCCGTCGGCGTAGTAGTAGTTGGCACCCACCGTGAAACCACCGGGAAGGCCGGTGTACAGAACCTGGGCTTTGACCACTACAAAGCGATCCCGGGCCAGGAGCCCGTTGGAGTTCACGTAGTCATTCGGGTCTTGCCCGAACGTACTGAAGTTCAGCTGCCCGGTCAATCCGTTGATCCGGTCGCCGCGCGAGCGCACCAAGTCCACCGATGAAGTGAGTTGCCAGTGCGAAGACATCCTCTTGCTAACCGTGAGGCTGAAGGCGTTCACGTCTGACGCCGTGCCGTCCGGTGTAGTCAAGAGAAAGAATCGCTGGTCGAGGCTACTCACCAGCTTTTGCACGGTGAAGGACGCTCCGGTCGCCCCGGCCCCGCGGGAGTCCGTGTACGTAATGGGCGTATAGACGCCGCGCACATCCAACCAACCGGGATAATCACGGGACCTCTTGTGGACGTAACTAGCCGTCAGGTTGAGGTCTTTGAACAGCTCGCGCTCGAAACTGAGCGTGAACTGGTCCGTCTTGGGCGCCTTAAGGTTCGTGTCGATCGCTTGGTTTGTGTTGTCAAAGGCGAGACTGAGGTCTTGAAAGGCCTGGGTCTGAAAATTCCAGGTCCCGGCGAAGGTGGGCGATACAGAGGGGACCACGTTCGCGAACTCCCCGGTCATACCCCCGCGATAGTAGCGTCCGTAGTGCCCCTTGAGGACGGTCTTGCCGTCCTCGGTCAACTTCAGGTTGAAGCCGATACGTGGCGAGAAGGTATTCCAAGTGTAATAGTCGATCCCAGGGAACGTCTTTCCAGTGGGGTTGCCAGCGGCGTCCAGCTGGGGTTCAGCGAACGCGCTCGTGTGCGTATAGTCGTACCTCAGGCCGATTATCAAATTGAGGCGGCGGCCGACTTGGACGGAGTCGTCGACAAACACGCCCACGTTCTTGGAAGTACCCCCGTACGCGAACGGCGTGTACTGGTAGCCATAGCCCTGGAGCTGCCCATTGGCCCTTGTCAGGTAGACGCGGTCGTTTATTCCGTACACTCCGTCGATCGGGGCACTGTTGTACTGGACCCCGAACTTGAAGTCATGGGCGGTGCGAAGGAAGTCGGTTGCGTGGTGAGAGAGCTTGCTGACTAACGTTGTTCGAGAGAGGTTGTACTCGAACCAACCGAAGACCGCGCCCGAAATCTGACCGGTGTCCCGGTTCTCGAAGCGCGTTGCTATCTGACGGGCGCCCCCGAGCGTGCCATCCTTGTCGTTCGTATAGAAGCCCGCATACCGGGTTTCGAGGACGGTCCGGTCACCGAACAAGGCCGTATAGGTTACGGTCGGTGAATATATCCGGCGCCTGCGACCCTCCTGCGACTCCGGGGCCTCGCCCGGGTGAAGGGGGAAGACGATTTCGGTATCGTCGTAGTTCAAAGCACCTACGATTGTGTGCTTGGCGGTCGGCTGAAAATTCAGCTTGCCAAAGTAGTGGTCGACCTTTGTGCTGGTGGCGAACTGAGGCGCGATTTGCACCGTCGAGGCATCCTTGCGATGTTGATAGGCCAGAAAGAACCATAGCTTGTCCTTGGCTACGGGGCCTCCCAACTGCGCAGAAATGTCTTGATAGGCCACCCGTGTGAAGGGAAACCCAAAGTCTTCAGCCGGGGTCGTGTTTCGTCCGCTGAGGCCGTCGCTCTGGTAGTAGTAGGCCGCGTCCCCGTGGAACTTGTTGGTGCCTTGGCGGGTAACCACGTTGAAGACCGCGCCCTGAACGTTGCCGTACTCTGCCGGGGCCCCTAGGGACATGATTTGGACCTCTTCCATGATGTCAGTGCTCGGCTGCACGAGGGTCGGTATCCCGCCCCCGAAGTTGTTCGTGAGGTCGATCCCATCGAGCTGGTAGAGGTTTTGGTCGAACATGCTCCCGTAAGAGGAAGGCTGGAACCCGCGAGGATCGTTGGGGTCCACGCCCGGAGCGCTGGCCAGGACGTCGAAAAAGCTTTGCCGCTGAATGGGGGCGTTGTCGATGAAGGCCCGGTCGTAGGTTGTCCCCACCTGGGTGGTCTGACTGTCGACGACGGCACTACTGGCCTGCACGCTGACGGTCTCGCTCGCGCCCGCCACCTCGAGGGTGCCGTTCTCTTCCACCGTGCCGCCAACCGTTACGCGAACCAGCGTCCGCCGAAGAGGTGCAAAGCCTTTGAGCGTGAAGGTCACCTCGTACTCCCCCGGGGGGAGGCCGACGAACCGATACTGACCCCGGTCGTCCGTAGAGGAGCTCTGCGTCCCCATGATCCGCTCCCCAACCACGGAGACGGTCACGCCACGCAAGGCCCCATGCGAAACATCCTGCACCGTCCCGACGATGGTTCCGGTCGTCGTCTGGGCAAAGACGCCAGAAGCTAGGCCGCTACCGATCCCCAGGGCCAGGGCAGTGATCGCGAGTCTCCTCATAAGGATCTCCTTGGAGGCCAGAGTCTTGCGGACGCTTCCGCGAGGGCTCACGGACTCCCTACCGGGGGCATTTGACATGAGATATGTCCAGGTGTTGAACAATATGACAAGGCCAATCCCTTGTCAAGATTCTTTTGGGTGATGAAGCAAGACGGCCGCATTTTCGTCAGAGCTTCGCCTTGCGGCCGAGGCGTCCCGGCGACACGCTCGCAGATCCTAGCCCCAACCAAGGCCAATGGGCACTACACCGCGCGGTCATTCCTGGGGTGCGCCAAGGAAGCGCCGACATCGGGCGCTGTCGGGGTGACTAGATATTGTTCAACACGGGGACACGTGATACACTCTGGTTTCTAAAAGGGGGCCAGCCGTCCATGTCCGAGCCAGGACCGCTCCTGTTGGACGAGGCGCAGATCCGCTCTTGCGTGGACCTCACGTTGGAAGCGCTGAGCGCGGTCGAGGAGGGCTTCACCCTCTTGGCCCAGGGCAAGGTTCTGGTTCCTGCGCCGATCGGAATCGACATTCCGGAGCAGGAAGCGGAGATCCACGTGAAGTCGGCGTTCGTACGAGGGTTGCCGGGCTACGCGGTCAAGATCGCATCGGGGTTCTATCGAAACGCCGCCCGCGGCCTTCCCAGCACGAACGGCCTCATGATCGTCTTCAGCTCGGAGACGGGGGTGCCGCTTGCGATCCTCCTCGACAACGGCTATTTGACCGAGATCCGCACCGCCCTAGCGGGCGCGATTGCGGCAAAATACCTCGCCTCCGCCACGATTCGCACGGTGGGGGTGGTCGGCTCCGGAAGCCAGGCCCGCTATCAGGTTCGCGCGCTGCGTCTCGTCCGTGAGTTTGAACAGGTGTTAGTTTGGGGACGCCGGCCCGAGGCGGCCGCCGCGTGTGCGGCCGATATAGAAAAGGAGCTCGGCATAAGAGCCAAAGCGGCGGCCGAGGTCGGGGTGGTCGTGCGCGCGAGCGACATTCTAATCACCGCCACGGCGTCGCGGGCCCCGCTCGTGAGAGCGGAGGACCTGCACGACGGCCTCCTCATCATCGCGATGGGGTCCGACGGCATAGGCAAGCAGGAGCTGGACGCGCGAATCTTCTCCCGCGCGCAGAAAATCGCGTGCGACCTCAAGTCCCAGTGTTTCAGGCTGGGGGAGCTGCAACACGCCCTTGCCGGCCTCACTATGGACCAGCAGTCCTCGATCCTGGAGCTGGGTGAGTTGACCAGCGGCCGCATGCGCGGGCGCGAGAACGAGAAACAAATCGCGGTCTGCGACCTCACCGGTGTGGGAGTGCAGGATACGGCAATCTCACTCTACGCGCTCAAGGAAGCGGGGCGCGAAGGCGCCCGCGCGCGCGGGTAGCTAAGCCGCTCAGCCCGTCCACTTCAAAGGCAGGCCGCGCGGAGCCGTGGCGCTACCAGGTGCTCGGCCCCCGGCGTCATCGAGTCCACCACGATGATGAGCGAGTTCGGGTCGAAGAGGTGGACTAGGATGCGCGGGTCACCGTCCGAGAGCCTCCCCTGAAGGTCCGAGGCTGAGAACCCGGCCAGGGCCGGGTCGACACGCACCTCGAGGCAGTTGACCGGTGTGCCCTCGAGGGTCTCTTCCATGGTGAAGAATCGCGGCCGGCCGGTGACGCCGGCGACCCCGGCGAGGGCGGCACCGATCACCTCGACCCTCCGCGCGTACGACCTCCAACGGGCTTCGTGGTCCGTGTCGAACCACTCTTCGAGGGCGGCCATGGTCCCTACGACCGTGAAGCGGTCAAGCTTGAAGGGGCGTCCAAACCGCAATACGGGGCCAGACTCGAAGCGCGTGAAGTCCACGGCGGCAACCGACTCCACCAAGTGGCGCCGACCGGCAACGAATCCGCCTGAGTTCGGGCCGTACCAGTACTTGGCGGAATAGCACACCAAGTCGGCTCCGGCATCCGTGAAGCGTCGCATGGTAGCGGGCGGGTAATTCAGGAACGCCGCGTCGACGAAGCTAGGAATTCCCTTTCGCCGGCTGATGCGCGCGGCCTCGTCAAAAGCCACTGTGCCGCCCCGTCCATCGAGGTGGCCCACGAAAAGGAACATGGAGACGGTCTCGGGATCGAGGGCCGCCTCGAGCTGGGCGGGCGTCGTTCCCTGCTCGTCCCCCGCGTAGACAATGCGGGCACCCGCCATCCAAGCCATGCGGAGGTACTTGTAGCGGTGACCATGCTGGATGACCACGCTGCGCTTGAGACCGACCGTGTCCGGGAGGCGCTCGATCGCCTCCCCGTCGCCGTGCGTGAGGCAGGCCGCAGTGGCTAGAGCGATGCCTGCCGATGTTCCCGGGACTATTCGAGCTGACTCGCAGCCGATCAACTCCGCGATCCGCCGGCCAGTCCCCTCCAGGAGCGAGATCAAGTCGACGGAGTTGAGGTTGGCATCTGTCATCAGGGCCCAGACGGCGGGGGAGATATAGGCCCCGCCCAGGTCGGTGTACACACCTTTTCCGTTGATCAGAGGCCGGGTGCCCCACCGTTCGAACACGGTGGTCGTTTCCTTCTTGTCGACCTGCTGCTGGGCCCCAATCTTCATCGGCGCACGCCTCCTGCGGGCCTTGCGACGGCTGGTCCGCTGATCGAGCCATAAGGCCTACGATCGAGTCTTAAGGTATTGTACCCCGCTGTTGACTTGTTGAACAAGTCAAACACGGTACTGTGCCGCCCATCCCCGGAATTCGGCTAGGGCAAGCTGAGAACCCAGGCATCTCCGGGGTCTCCTGGGCCCTCCTGCCATTCTCCGGGAGGACCTGTCTCACTCGGAGTAGCGCGCCGCGGTCGCGGGGCTCCCATCGGCAGGCTCAGACGCCACTCCGCTGACCACGGTAGTCCCAGCCAGGCCCTCGAGCGCTTCTAGGCCGTGGCCCAGATCCGCGATGACCGCGCGCGCGCCGCCAGCCCGGACGAAGTCGATCGCCGCTTCGAGCTTGGGCCGCATGCTGCCTTCCTGAGTTTCGCCCTCGGTGAGAAGGCTGTCTGCTTCGACCAGGGTGAGCCGGTGGATGGGATGAGCGCCGGGCTTCCCCCAACCGCGGTAAACGGCATCGACGTCCGTGAGGATGAGGAGAACGTCCGCCCTTAACTCGCGGCCCAGAATTGCGGCCACGCGGTCCTTGTCGACCACGGCGTCGACACCCTCCAGGAAGAGTTTCGGATCGTCGTACACGGGCGGGCCGCCTCCGCCACACGTCACCACGAGGTCGCCGGCGTGCACGAGGGTCCGGACGATGTCACTCTCAACTATGGCGGTTGGACGAGGGCTCGGCGCCATGCGGCGCCAGCGCCCGGCACCGTCCCGCCCCACGGGGACGCTCCTGCGCCGCAGACTCTCCCGCTGCGCAACCGCGAGGGGATGCCCGATTGGTTTCACGGGTTCCTTAGATCGAGGATCACGGGTGTCACAGAGTGTCTGGGTCACCAGTGTCACCACGCGACGCCGGATGCCGGCGCGGCGCAAGGCATTCTGGAGCGACTGCTGGATCATGTAACCCATCCATCCCGCCGTGGCCGCAACCAGCACACCCAGGGGGAGGGGCTCGACACGGTCGCGAGCCGTCTCGTTGCGAAGGAGCTCTTCGCCCACTTGGGGGCCGTTGCCGTGCACGATCGCAACGTTCCACCCGCGCCGTGCGAGCTCCACGATGGGAGCCAGGCTCTCGCGCGTGTGACGGAACTGGTTGACGATCGTGGGGCGCTCGGCCGGGGGAGCGACGGCATTACCCCCGAGCGCCACGACGACGGTCCCGGACATCGGCACGACCTTTCTCGCGCAGGGGCGCGATTGCCCGCGCAGAGCTGCGTCGTTAGGAAGGAGCCGAAAGCAGCGCCACGAGGAGCGCCTTCTGCGTGTGGAGCCGGTTTTCCGCCTCGTCGAACACGACCGACTGCGGCCCATCGATGACCTCGGCCGCCACCTCTTCTCCGCGGTGCGCGGGCAGGCAGTGCATGAAGAGGGCGTCGCGGGCGGCGGCGGCCATCACTCGGCTCGTGACGGTGAACCCCTCGAATGCCCCGCGGCGCGCCTGCGCCTCCTCCTCCTGGCCCATGGAGGCCCAGACATCCGTATAGACCACGTCTGCACCCTGCACCGCTTCTATGGGGTCGGCGGTGAAAACCGGGCTTGGTGCCCCCGCCCGGTCGGCCTCGCGGACGGCGCTCTTCACGATGAGGGGGTTCGGCTCGAAACCCGCGGGCGTGGCCACGCTCATGGCCATTCCCAGTTTCGCCGCTCCCAGCAGCAGCTCATGACACACGTTGTTGCCGTCTCCGACGTACGCGATCTTCTGTCCGGCGAGCTCACCGCGGAGCTCTTGGATCGTGAAGTAATCGGCCAGGGCCTGGCATGGATGGAGGAGGTCGGAAAGGCCGTTAATGACGGGCACCGACCCGTGGCGGGCAAGATCGAGAATGTCCTCGTGCTTGAACACGCGGGCCATGACGCCATTCACGAATCGCGAGAGCACGCGTGCCGTGTCGGCGATGGTCTCGCCCCGGTGGAGTTGGATGTCACCCGCTCCCAGGAACAATGCCGTGCCGCCGAGCTGAAACATGCCCGCCTCGAACGAGACCCGTGTGCGAGTGGAGGGCTTCTGAAAGATCATGGCCAGCGTCCTGCCGGCGAGTGCCTGAGCGTACCTTGCTGGATTACTCTTGATCTCCCGGGCCATATCGAAGAGCTCGAGGATCTCGGCTCGTGCGTAGTCCTTGAGGGACACGAAGTGTCGCTGCTTCATTCGCGCGCAATATCGGCCAGGGCATCCCGGAGGTCGGGCCGGCCGATCTCCTGCAGCTCGTACCGGACACGAAGGGCCGGCTTGTCGATGCGGACGATGCGACGCAAGTCGATGGGCGTGGCAATGAGGACTAGGTCGGCCGGGGTGCGTGCGATGGTCGCCTCCAGCTCGCGGGTCTGCTCGGGCCCATAGCCCATAGCCGGAAGCAGGGGGCCCACGTTCGGGTAGGCCTCGTAGACCCGGGCCAGGCTGCCCACGGCCCAGGGCCGAGGATCTACGACCTCGGCGGCTCCGAAACGGCGAGCGGCGAGGACGCCCGCGCCGTAGCCCATCTCCCCATGCGTGAGGGTGGGACCGTCTTCGACCGCCAAGACACGTTTACCCTGGATTGACTGAGGGTTCTCGACGAAGAGGGGCGAGGCCGCTTCTACCACCATGGCCCGCGGGTTCAGAGCCCGCACGTTGGCCCGTACGGTCTCGATTGCCTCCGCGCCCGCGGTGTCAACTTTGTTAATCACCACGACGTGGGCGCGGCGGAGGTTCGCCTCACCGGGGTGATAGCGGACCTCGTGGCCGGGCCGCAGCGGGTCGGCCACCACGATCTCCAGGTCGGGAGCGAAGAACGGGAGGTCGTTGTTCCCGCCGTCCCAGACGATGACGTCGGCTTCTTTCTCGGCCTCGGCGAGGATCGCCGCGTAGTCCACGCCCGCATAGACCACACTCCCCGCCGCGATGTGCGGCTCGTATTCCTCCCGCTCCTCGATGGTGCAGCTGTGCAGGTCGAGGTCCTCGAGGCGGGCGAAACGCTGCACACGCTGGCGCGCGAGGTCACCGTAGGGCATGGGATGTCTCACCGCCACGACCCGCCGGCGCTGCTCTCGCAGCAGGGCGGTGACGCGGCGCGTGGTCTGGCTCTTGCCGCAACCCGTACGTACCGCACAGACGGACACGACGGGCACCTTGGCCTTCAGCATCGTGGCCTTGGGCCCGATCAGACGGAAATCGGCCCCCGCCGCCAGCACCATGGACGCCTTGTGCATTACCGTCTCGTGGGAAACGTCGCTGTAGGCGAAGACCACGTCGTCCGCCTGCAGGTCGCGAATGAGCGTCGTCAGCTCGCTCTCCGCGTGAATCGGGATGCCTTGGGGATAGTGTGACCCGGAAAGGCTCGGTGGGTAGCGGCGCCTATCGATGTCCGGGATCTGGGCGGCCGTGAACGCCACTACTTCGGATTCCTGGGCCTCGCGGTAAACGACGTTGAAATTGTGAAAGTCCCGTCCCGCGGCCCCCATGATGATCACGCGCCTTTTGCTGGCCAATTTAGCCCCCCATCTTGCCCAAATAGTGAACAAGTGAAGTATAGAACACTTAGACACAGATTTTCAAGTGAAGACGTGCCCCCGCGACAAAGGTCGTGGAGGCCCCAGAGAGCTCTGGACTTGGGCGGCCGTACGCACGGCGCCAGGTGCGGGGTCGTTAGCCAGTATCGGTCGCCCGCTTGTCGACAACCCGGCCTCGACTTCTCCATGAAATCCAGTTGGCCGAACCGGCGTCCTGCACGCCCAGGTCAATCTCGGGCGCCCAAGGTACGCGACTGGGGGCGGCTCACCGGGCGGGGTAGGTCGACACCGGGGGAGGCAGGTCCCCTCAGCCGCCCCCTTGAAGCCTGCGGGCCGTCGCGGACTCGCGCTCGGCCTCTGCGGAGCGCCCGAGCCGGTTGTACACGTCGGCCAGCACGTAGTGCCCGAGCGGCGCCAAGCGAGGATCGGGCTTGTTGCCAAGCCCCCGGTGCGCCCACTCCTCGGCGCCGCGGAGATCCCCAGTATCGAGAAGCGCCTTGGCCAGGTAGAGCTGTCCCGTGCCGAAGTCGGGCTGAATCTCGACCGTCTTCCGGTAGAAGCTCACCGCCTCCTCGCGGCGCCCTGTCTTCTGGAGGAGCTTCGCGAGGTTGAACGCCGCCCGGTAGCCCTTGGCATGGGTCTCCAACTCCGAGCGGTAGGACGTCATCGCCTCCTCCGGGCGGCCCATTTCCTCGTATGCGAGACCGAGGTTGAAGTGTGCGGTCTCCAGGTCGGGCTTCTTCTCGAGCGCGGCCCTGAGGCTCTTCTCGGCCTCCGAGAACTGCTTAGCCTCGATCTGGCTCTCGCCGAGCTTGAGGAGGAAGCGGTACTCATCCACCTTGCGCGTGAGCGCGTCCTGGATGACGGCCTGGGCTTTCTTGGGCTCCCCCTTCCGCATGTAGAGATCGGCGAGCTGCCAGAGGGCCTTCCCGTTCCGTGGGTCCAGGGCGAGCGCGCGCTCGAACCCAGCTCGGGCCTCATCCAGCCGCCCCTCTTCCTTATAGGCGACCGCGAGCAAGAAGAGGGCGGCCTGGTGCTCGTCGTCGAGCGCGAGGGCTCGCTTGTAGGCTGCGATCGCCTCGCGAGGACGCTTCGCCTTCTTGTGGAAGTTGCCGAGGAGCATGTAGGCCTCGACGATGCTCGGGTCTTCGGTTAGGGCCTGCTTCACGGTGGCGATGGCCTCGTCTAGCCGGTCCTCCGCGAACTGGGCGCCCGCGTCCTTCAACAGGTTGTAGAGGCCGATCTTGTCCTTTGGGTCGCCGCGGAGCCGATCCGCGAGGTTTTTCCGGCTCACGCTCCCACCGACGTAGCCCAGGGCGGCCAGGCGCTCCTCGGTCTCCGGGTCCACCGGCCGCGGTCCCTTGGCGGCCTCGGCGCGGGCGGTTCGCGCCTCGAGGTCATCCAGGGCCCGCGAGAACGACGCGAGCCGCGCGGGATCATCCTTCGAGCGATCTATCGTCTCGCCGGGATCGTCTTGCAGGTCGTACTGCTCGGGCCGCGGCGCGCGGATGTACTTCATGCGGCCATCCTGGATAGATCGCAGCTCGCTCCAGCCGTAGTGGTAGCGCGGATACCAGCTCTCGGAGTGGGCGATGAGGCCCAGCCTCTCCCCCCGAGCGAGCGGCATCAGGCTCACGCCCTGAACCACCGAGGGAATGGGCACGCGGAGGAGCTCCAGAATGGTCGGCATCACATCCACGATCCGCACCTGATCCGGGATGGTCCGCGTGGGCACGCTGGGGCCCGAGATGATCAGCGGTATGTGCGTCGCCCCCTCATAGATGAAGAAGCCATGCGTCTGCTCGCCGTGCTCGCCCAGCATCTCCCCGTGATCAGCGACGACCACGACCAGGGTCTCCGCGAGCCGGCCGTCAGCAGCTAGCGCATCGAGGAGGCGACCCACAAGCGCGTCCGCGTAGGCGATCTCCGCGTCGTAGGCCCCGCGCAGGGTCTTCGGGAAGCGCGAGCGGTAGGGTTCGGGCGCTTCATAGGGCGTGTGCGGATCGTAGAGGTGCACCCATGTGAAGAAAGGCTGGTCCAGGTGCCCGGCCAGCCACTCCAGGGCCTTGTCCACGACTTCTCCGCCCGGGCGCTGGATGGCATCCATGCTGGGGGAGTCCTTGAAGCGCTCCAGATCGAAGTCGTCGAAGAACCGTTCGAAGCCTTGTGCGATCCCCCAGCGGCGGTCGAGGACGAACGCGCCCACGAAACCGCCTGTGCGATAACCCTTGTCTCGCAGCACCTTCGCCAGTGTGACCTGCTCATCGCCGAGGTAGAACCCACCATTGTCGCGGACGCCGTGCCAGGCCGGGAAGGTCCCGGTCATGAGTGACGAGTGGGCGGGCAGGGTAAGAGGCACGACCGTCGTGGCCTTTTCGAATCGCAGTCCGCTCCTGGCCAGCCCGTCGAGTCGCGGCGTCTGAGCCCCGGCGTATCCGTAGCAGCCCAGGTGATCTGCACGCAGGGTGTCGATGGATACGAGGAGTAGATTTCGCGGGGCCTTGGAAGGGAAGAGCCACGGGGCCCATCGCGGGCGCGCGGCAAGCCCCCACACCGCCACCAAGACGGCGATCAGGGCGATCCCGAGGCCGCGTCGGCGCATGCCCGATTCTGGCGATCTCCATCGTCGTAGGTCAAGCCCTCGCAGGACTCGGTAGTGGGTACAAAACCGAACGGCCCCGGGGGCGACCCCGGGGCCGTGAGCGAACGACGGGAATGCCGCCTAGAAGCTGAGGCGAGCGCCGAAGCGGACGATGCGCGGGCTCATGATCTCGTTGATGCGGCCGAACGTCGAGATGTTGACCTGACGGTTTACCTGCAGCACGGTGTTCTTGTTGAAGATGTTGAACGCCTCCGCACTGAGGGTCACGGCCGTCGAGCCGAACTTGACGTTCTTGGCTAGCCGCAAGTCGAGGTCCCACACGTTGTCGTACCGGACCGCGTCGACGGTGGGCGTGACCAGGACATGAAGGAGCCCGTCCGCACCTGCCCGCATGTTGATGTATAGCGGCTCTATCTGGCCTTGCCGGCCGAAAACCGCGCCGCCTAGCTCAAAGTCCCACGGGAGCTGAACGAGCGCATTCGCGTACAACTGCCATGTCGGGCTCGTGTAGTACGTCTGCGGGCCCGACCCCGCCGACTGGGTCGCCACTAGGTCGTTGGTCAGGGAGTTGTGGTCGGTTGGCGTGGGGTTGCCCTGGGGAGCCGTGAAGGCGTTTCCGGTGCCGGCTGGGCCGTACGCGCCGTTGACCGGGGTAGTGCTGGTGTCGTAGTTCTGCTTGAACAGGTTGTAGGTCATCGCCACTCGCCCCATCCATTTGTTCGACAGGCGCTTGGTCAGGGTCAGGTCGACACCATTGAAATTCTGTGTGTAGCCGGGCTGGTTAGTCAGGATGCGACCGCCGTTACCAGCCAAGACGAGGGCTCCCGGCGGTGCGAACGCTTGAACGGTGTAGCCGCCCGCGGTCACCGGCGCCACCGCGACATACTGGTTCGGTTGGATGATCGGGCACGTGGCTATGGTCGGGTTCGTGGGATCGCTGCAGGGACCGGACAGGCGCGGTTGGTATGAGAAGTCAGTGTTCTTGCGCCAGACGTAGGCCACGCCCACCGCGAAGTTGGCCATCAGCTCGTGGTCCAAACCGGCGATGATCTCCTGGGAGTGGTCGGCCTGGTAGTTTCGGTCGACCTTTTGCGGAGTGGAGGCCGCCGTCGGGTTAGACGGGTTGACCCCACCATAGCTGAACTGGAATTGGTCGAGCAGGACCTCGTTGGGCTGCACGAAGTGGTCGCCATTGAGGTCGTTCCAACCATAGACCAAGGCACCGGCGGCCACCGGGTTCGAGAGCTTCACGTTGCCGAACGAGAGTTGCTCGGCATAGCGGGCGTAAGACAGCCGCGCCACGGTCTTCTGCTGGGAGTCGAAAGCATAGCTCAGACCCACGCGCGGCGACCAATCCTTCCAGTTGATGGTGTACGTGCTGTCACCGGGGTACGTGAGGGCCGGCAGGACATTGGGGAGGCTCGGGTTGCCGGGGATCTGGCTGCCGTCGTTCTTAGCCTCCTGATGGTCGAAGCGCAAGCCCACGTTCATGGAGAAGCGGTTCTTGGTGAAGACGTCTCCCACATAGAGGTCGAGGTAACGGCCCTCGTAGTTGGTCAGCCCGTCGCGATGCACGTTGGCGAGGACATTGCCGTGCGCGGGGTCGTACGTGCCGCTGATCCCGTTGCCGTTGTAGTGGGTCTGGGTCGTGGACGTGACTTGGCGGTAGCCGAACCCAAACTTCAACTCGTGGTTGCCGCTCAGGCCCCGGAAGAAGTAGCTGCCGTCGGCGTTGACGGTCTTCTGCGGGCGCGTCTGGGTGATGGTGGCGTTGCTACCGATCAAATTGCCGCTCGAGTAGTCGTAGGTGAAGCTCTTGTCCGGGCCCCCGGCGGCGATCAGGCCGAAACCGGTGTTGTAGTAGGCGGCCTTGGCGGATACGAAGAAGTTGGGAGAGAGGGTCTCGTCAACCTGCAGCTTCCAAAATCCGTGGAACGGGTTGTCCACGTACAGGTTGCCCTGGTTCCACAGGTAATCGGGAGTCTCGTTGAGGCCCGTCACGCTGCCGACTCCCGGTGAGCGGCCGAACTTCTCCTTCGCCCCGTCGAACCAGAAGGCGGAGACCATCGTGTTGCCCGTGGCCTGCCAATTCAGCTTCCCGTTGTAGGAAGTGAGCCGGGTCTGGTCGGGGTTGCCGTTGAGGCCGATGACGTTCACCTGTTGGCGTCCCCAGGTGCCGTAGAACCACAGCTTATCCTTGATGAGCGGGCCACCCAGGTCGGCGCCAAAGTCCTTGATGCTGTCGATGTGGTCTGCATTGTCGCGGAAGGTGCCGTCGGGGTTTTTCAGGCGCGGGTCGTGCGCGAGCGCGCTAGGAAGGTTGGAGGACTGCAAGCTGTTGCCCGCATAGAGGAAACGCCCGCCACCGTGAAACCTGTTGGTGCCGCGCTTGGTCACGAGGTTGATGCCGAGGCCCCCCGTCTGTACGTTGAGATCGGCACCGCCGGTAGTGATGGCGATCTCCTGGAAGGCGTCGAAGTCGAAATAGGAGGGCGAGGCGCCGAGCGCGCTCATGTCGGTGATCACGACGCCGTCGAGGTTCCACATCTTGTCTTCACCCACGGAGCCGTGACCGCCGGCCTCCGCCTGTTGGCCGTTCGAGTTGCCGGCGATGTTGACGCGGTCGACCATGACGCCCGGGACGCTCTTCAGGACCCCCCAAGGGTCACGGGCATTTGGCGTCCTCTCCAACTCGTCCGAGATCATCGTTGTGGACGTGCCGCGCTTCCTGACGTCGACCAGCGGCGTCTCCCCAATGACCTGGACGGTCTCCTCGACCGAGGCCAACTTCAGCGTGAAGGAAAGGTTGATGTTCTCAGCCGTTGTCACCCTGACCCCGCGCGTCAGTTTGGTGAAACCGGTGAGGGCGACGGTGAGCTTATACGAGCCGTTGTCCAAGGAGAGGAAGCGAAACTCGCCGTTGCTGCCGGTCGTGGTGGTTCTCGTACCAAAGTCCCCGGACAGGGTGACATTCACCCCGGGCAGGACGGCACCCTGCTCGTCCATCACCGTGCCGAAGACGTTTCCGGTGGCGACTTGCGCCCATGCCACCGACAAAGGGCCAAGCAGGAGGATGGCCAAGGCTGAAGCGATTGTGCGGTGCCGAAAGCGGCGTCTTGGTTCGAACATTGATCTGCTCCTTGCGACGCCGCAATTTCGTCGAGTTCGGCGCCTCCACACAGACTGGCAATAGCCGTTCCGCAAAGCGTCCGCTTGGACGTCGGACACGAAGCACCCTTGTCTAAACGACTTACCTCCGCGGGCGGCACGCTTTCTTGGATCGCGGCTGCTGCCCGCTCCACCCTCTCGAAGGAAGGCTACTGACGACCGTCCACAACACGGAACCAAATCCGGCGCTTTGGAGCAGACTGAGAGGGCGAAGCTGGTGGCAGGAGTTGGCGCGGCAAGGGCCCCGTAGGAGCCGCAGGTTTGGGATCGGAGCGCGCTTTTTCCAGGTAGCTCCTGAAGCCAAGAGCCGTTAGGATCCAGCCGCACTCGCTGCCCCGGGGGCTGCCCCCGACAGCTGCTCCAACGTGGCAGGGCTCAGGAAGCGAACACCTCCCCGAGCCACCCGAGCATCGACGCTCGCATCGAGCCCACGGATCTCGATCTGGCCGCGAAGAGTTCGGGCCACAAAACACACGCCCGAGGGGACGTGCACGCGAAAGTCCACTCGGGCGCGCCCAGCTTCGACCAAAGTGTCCGCCCCAAGTTCCCCAGGAGGTATAGCGTAGCGAACCCGGACGAGGACACCCAGGGTATGTTCGATCGCTTCTATCTTGATGGAGAACGGAGCGTCTCCATCGCGGTGGCATTGTGCGTGGACTCGCGCGATGGGCCCCCGGGCGGGTTCCGCGGTGATGCGCCCATCCAGGGCCCACAGTTCGATCGCCTGGCCGGCGCCCAAGCGGCCCTGCCACCTGAAGTCCTGCTCGACAACGGCTCGAGCCACGAACTCCGGCGAATCCTCGAAGTAGAGTCGAGCGGCGTGCGGGCGTGGGATCGACAGCCTCTTCATCATTTCGTTGAGCGTCGTTGGAACCAGACCGAGGGCCGCTGCGGCAACCTTCTGACTGCCGCCGGCATTTCCGAGGGCGGCGAGGATCAGGGAACGTTCGAACTCATCGACCAGTCTGCGGAACTCTCCCGGTTCGGTTGCCATCGAGCCTGCCAGCGCTGCGCTCACGCCCCGGCCTTCCCGGGTAGTCGCGCAGACGTGTCGCCGTCGCGCATAACCTGCCGGGGGCCGGCCTTTCGGCTCCAGACTCTGCCGCAATTGCCTGTAGCCAGGCCCGGATTTGGCGTGCGTGGATGGTTACGGGGGCTTGCCGCCTGGGCGGGCTGAACGAATTCTTCCTGGTTTCCGAGGTGATGCTCGGTGATCAACTTCCGCGCTTCCCGCGCGGCGAGCCCAGGAATCAGGAGCTTGCCGTTGACGGGTAGTGGCAGAGCGTCAAGGCCAGGCCACTTGATGCTTTGGCAGAAGCGCGAGATCCTTTGGAACCGCCATGCTTTCTTTCGCTCATCTTGCATTTGGCCATTCGTATCTCTGAAAAGTGGCTGTGTCCGCCGTCGGGACCAGCTTCCTGTGGCGGATCTCTAAAGCCGAGTGACGTTTCAGTTCAGCGCGGGCCGTATCTCGGGCTGGCTGAGTAGAGCGCCGTCCAACAGGCTGATGCCGATTGAAGCGCTCGCGATACACGCGCGGCGGGATTGCGAGGGTACGCATGAAGGCCCGTCTCATAGCCTCAGGTGTGGCGAAACCGCTCATTGAGCAGATCGTTTTGACGCCCTCCGCCGACTCCTCGAGCAACCGTCTCGCCGTCTCGACGCGGGTGGAGGTCACGAAACGGGCCGGGGTCGTCCCCACCTCGCGGGTGAAGACTCGAGCGAAGTTGCGCGGGCTCATCGCGACGCGGCGAGCCAGCGTGTCGACCGCTAGATCCTCGCGCGGGTGATCGAGGATGTACGCCTGGAGGCTCCGCAGTGTCTCAGTCTCCGCGAGCTGCACGGCAAGCTGCGCACTGAACTGCGCCTGGCCGCCCGGACGCTTCAGGAACATGACGAGTTCGCGGGCGACCGCCAGCGCGACTGCACGCCCTTGGTCCTCCTCCACCATCGCCAGCGCGAGATCCATACCCGCGGTGACGCCAGCCGAAGTGTAGATGCATCCTTCCCGCAGAAAGATCGTGTCCGGCTCAACGCGAACATCGGGGTACCTGCTGGCCAGGTGCGCGCACCAGCGCCAATGCGTCGTGGCCCGCCGCCCTTTTAAGAGACCCGCCTCTCCCAGCAAGAACGCCCCCGTGCAGACCGAGGCGAGCCGCCTGACCCAGCCGGCCTGCCGCCTGATCCAACGCAACAACGGTACGTGCCCGCGGTAGATCTCCTGGCCCATTCCTCCGGCGATCATCAGGGTGTCGATCCCCCGGCCGACCTCGTCAAAGCGACGGTCGGCGTAGAGACGGAGTCCCGACGACGCGCGGAAGACGCCTCGCTTGAGCCCGACGAGCTCGAGGCTGTAGGCGTCGTCCTGGCGCTTCCCGTCGTCCCGCAGCCACCGTGACGTCCGCGCGAACACCTCGAGAGGCCCCATGACATCCAACATCTGAATGCCTGGATACGCCAGCATGGCGACCCGCAGCGTCCCTGGACGATGCACACCGGCGGAAGCTTTCCGGTCGAGCGACAAGTGCCTCGACGACATGGTGGGAACATGCCGCCAATCCACTCCGGCACCTACGACAATCAGCCAACCTTTCCTGCCATTGTGTTGTCAGGGGAGTCGGACTCTACGACGAACGACGGGGAAACCAACCATTGCGTACGACCCCCTAACGGCCTCCTACTATGCTGGGGGACTGTCCCACGAAGAGGATATCGGCCTCCCCGCCCCGCTTGCCAGCAGAAGCGCAGGGGTTGGGTGGTATGGGTCAATGACCCTCGAGAAACCTGGCGCGCCGCATGGTGCGACCCCCTCTCCGCCAGGCCCCGCTGCCCGGATCGCAGCGCACGAACTCGTGAAGAGGCTGCCTCCTCCGACCCGGGTCGAATCAGGCGGAGGCCAGCGAGCCACACTGCCTCTTGGCCCGGCTCGACAGCGCGATGCGCTTGTGCTATTGCTCACATGTTCCTAACCACACAAGAATAAAGCGCCGCACCTGGCCGGATGGGCTTGAGGGTTGGGCGTAGGTCGGGCCAGCGGACGCGGACCGAGTGGGGGAGTAGCGTGCGGGTGACTGGATGATCGATGCCAAGGTGACGACTTCGCTCCGCCGCGAGTTGGGTCTCCTGGATTCGACGCTCCTGGCCGCCGGCGTCATCGTCGGCTCTGGGATCTTCATGACCACGGGAGTCATGGCCGTCGAGCTCCCGTCGGCTCCTCTTTTGCTGCTGACTTGGGCGGTGGGAGGGCTCCTCACCCTCGCGGGCGCTCTTACCATCTCCGAGCTGGGAGCGGCCATGCCGGAGGCAGGCGGACAGTATGTCTATTTGCGGGAGGCCTACGGTCCGCTCCCCGCCTTTCTGTTCGGGTGGCTGACCCTTCTCGTCTATCAGCCTGGCGCAATCGCGGCGGTGGCCGCGGGCTTCGCCGCTTACCTTGGCTACTTCGTGCCTGCCCTGGGTACCGAGAACGTCCTCGCTGCGATTACGGTTTCCGGGCGATCGTTTTCCCTCAGCATGGGTCAGCTGGTCGCAGCCGCGGTGATCGTGGGCCTCACAGCGTTGAACGTCCGCGGCGTGCGGGTGGGCAGCACGGTTCAGAACGTCTTCACCTTCCTGAAACTAGGCGCTCTCGCCGGCTTCGTAGTCCTCGGATTCACAATGGGGACTGGCCGGTCGGCGTCGAGCGGGCCGCCGAGCGCGACGCCGGGCGCGGCCACGCTGGCGGGCTTCGGAGTTGCGTTGGTGGCGGCCCTCTGGGCCTATGACGGCTGGATCAACCTCACGTTCTCCGCGGGGGAAATCAAGGACCCGGCACGCAACCTCCCCCGAGGGCTTTTCCTCAGTACCGTAATAGTCACGGTCGCCTATCTGCTCGTCAACGCCGCGTATGTCCGCGCCCTGCCGATCAGCGAGATGCAGGGTGTCACGCGGATCGCGGAGAAGGCGGCCACTGCGCTCTTCGGGCCTATTGGGGCGACCCTGATCGCGGCCGCCGTGGCCATCTCGACCTTCGGCTCCACTCACGGCACGATCCTGACCGGCGCCCGCGTCAACTACGCGATGGCCAAGGACCACCTCTTCTTCTCCTCGGCGGCCAGAGTCCATCCACGCTTCCAAACGCCCCACGTATCGCTCTGGTGGCAGGGCTGCTGGTCTGCGCTCTTGGTTCTCTCCGGGACCTTCGACCAGCTCTTCACCTTTGCGATGTTCGCCGCCATCCTCATGTACGCCGGCGCAACGGCCGCTGTGTTCACCCTCCGTCGCAAGCGACCCGAAATGCCCCGCCCCTACCGGACCTGGGGCTATCCCTGGATGCCTTTGGTGTACCTCGGCGCGCTCTTGCTCTTGGCCGGGAACACGCTGAGCGAGCGACCCGTCGAGTCACTCGCAGGACTGGGGCTACTCGCTCTCGGCGTCCCCGTGTACCAATACTGGCGCCGGCGACCGGAGCGGCCCGAGGATTCGCGGGTTGCGTCCTAGTCGTCGGGAATGGAAAAAGACGGCGTTGGCGCGCCGAGCCCCGTCTCTTGATGCATCAGGGCCTCCGGAGCAAACGGTAGCGCGCTCCTAGGGAGCTGCCCGCCATTGCCCCAGCCCATTCTCGAAGGCAATCTCCACCCCGTAACGTCGCGAGCCTTTGGCCATCTGCTCAATGATGGACCGCGCGCGCTCTCCAACCGCTATCCGCGGTGTGCCACGCTGGGCGCGGCCGTCACCCGAAATGAACGGCCCGATGTTGCCGAGCTCGACAGGATGGATGACGATCGACTGCACCTCGTGCCCCCGGAAGCGGGACAACACCACCGCACCGTCCCACCAGTGGGCGTTGCCCGGCAGCAGGCTGTAGGCGTCGCCCTGCCCCGTGGCATCGTACAGATCGCCCTCGAGAGCCGTGGGCGAGCGGACACCGAAGTCGTCGTAGATGTCCTGCCCCTGGGGGGAAGTCGTCTCATACTGGAATATGAAGTCGCCGAGGCTGTAGAGGATGGGCTTTCCCTTGTAGACCTCGATGCCACGCAGGATGTGCGGTCCGTGCACGATGAACGTGGTGGCACCGGCGTCCACGACCTTGTGCGCAACCTCCTCCAGCCACGGGGGCGGCGCCTCCGGCGTCGGTCCCCGCTCGTGGGAGTGGGTGGTGACGATGACGAAATCCGCCTGCCGCGCCGCACTGCGCACGTTGCGGAGGATGCGCTCCAAGTCCTCATCACGCGGGCGCTCGACTCGGCGGATCCTCTCACCCGCCACGAACCGCTGCCCGAATGCCTCCACCGGCGCACCGGGTTTCGCCGGCGATTCCCGTCCCCCGACTGCGGGCGCGATGCGTCGGATGGCCGCCATCCCCTCGGAGTCGAGCTCGTACGTCCTTTCCAGCCGCAGCGGGTTCAGGCCGGGACGGCCGGACGCGTCCGCCCGAGCCGCGCCCGCCCGCGTTCCATCCGGGAACGTGCTCGCGAAGCTCACGATGGCGACACGGCCCTTCCGCGTCTCGAAGTACTTTGGTCGGCTGGCCAGGCCCAGGTCGCGGTCGACCCCCGCGTGCACGAGGCCGATCTCGTCGAGGGTACGGTTCGTGGCCAGCATGCCCTCGATGCCGTAGTCACCGGAGTGGTTGTTGGCGCGGGCCACGATGTCGAAGCCCGCCCACTTGAGGGACAGGGCGACCTCCGGCTCACCGCGCTCGTAACCGCCCCCATGCTGGGCAGCGGGCCATCCCTTGAACTCGGACATGCGGAACACCTGGCACTCGAGGTTGGTGAAGGCCACGTCGGCGGCCCTCACCACTTCTACCCACCGCAGGAAGAGGGGGTCGTCGAGGGCTCGGATGTCCCGAGTAATGATTGAATCGCCCGTCGCAGCCAGGGTCCACTCGGGCCGCGGCTCCATCTGGGCCCATGCCACGGCGCCGCAAAGGAGCGCGCTGGCCGTGGATGCGAGCAAGGCGCGGCTCATCGCGGCTCCTCGAGGGCCGGGAGAGGAAGCCCGTTCTCCCGCACCAGGCGGTTCACCCCGTCGACTTGGGCGCCGAGTGGGCGGAAGCGACCGAGGGTGGCCATGAGCGCCGCGTCCAGGTCGCGGAAACGGGCCTTCATCCCTTCCGTAGGCCGGGCCTCCGCCTCCTCCACGGTGCCGTAGAGATCGAGAAGCTCGAAGTCGAGCTTCGGCCCAAAATGGATCACCTCGATCGGCAGCTCGATCCGAGGGTCGATGAGGTCGGCCTCGATGGCCAACAGCGCCTCCGAGAGCGTCTTGGCCGCCGCTTGCAACGGGGGTCCGGAACCGGTGGAGGGGCCCTCGAAGAGCGCTTTCAGCTGCGTTCGAAGCGCCTGGGAGCGTCCATGGGCGGCGAACAAGCGGCTAAGCCGATCCCGGATCTCGAGGGCGAGCGCGCTCTGCTCACGGAAGTCGTCGAGCGTGGTCGCGAGGCGCGGATCCTTCCTCACCTCGAATCGCTCCGACCGCTCGAGGGCCCCTACACGGAGTCGCGCTTCGTACACGCCGGGGGGCACTATGGGGCCCTCGAGGCCCTTCGCATGGAATGAGGTGGGTGGCACCTTGGGCGCCTCTTGGCGCAGATCCCATACGAAGCGTTGCAGCCCCACCTGCGCGGACGGACGCCGCTCGCGGGAATCCTTCGACGACACCGCCCGCACGAGCACGCCCGCAGCGTCCCGGAATTCGAGCCGCACCTCGTCCACTGCGTTTCCGGGTAGTACGTAATCCACGAGGGCGCCGCTCGGAGGATTGCGTCCCTGCGCCGGCCGCTCCGACGGCGACTCTTGCGATGACGAGCCCGCCATTCGGAGCGTGTCCCTGGGGCGGAGGAGGCGGGCCTCGGTGCCCAGCGCGCCTTGCGCCCGTGTGTGCAGGGGGGTGAGGTCGTCCAAGACCCAAAACGAGCGGCCCATAGTCGAAACCGCCAGGTCCCGGTCCCTGATCTGGATGTCGGTCACGGCAGTCACCGGGAGGTTCAGCTGGAATCTCTGCCACGTGCGGCCGTCGTCGAGCGAGACGTAGAGGCCGTACTCTGTGCCCGCGTAGAGCAGGCCCTTGTGCTCGGGATCCTCCCGCACCACGCGCACGAAGTGCCTTGCCGGGATACCATTACGGCCGTCCGCGATCCGGACCCAGGATCGCCCGAAGTCGTCGGTGCGGAAGACATAAGGAGCGAAGTCGTCGAGACGGTAGCGGTGGACGGCCAGGAAGGCACGGCCCGGTGCGTGATGCGATGGCTCGATTCGATTGACGCTGCCCCACTCTGGCAGGTCTCGCGGCGTAACGTTCGTCCAGCTCTTCCCATCGTCGCGCGAAATGTGCACGAGACCGTCGTCGGTGCCCGCCCACAGGATTCCGCGCGCCAGGGGTGATTCCTCAAGAGCCACGATCGCTCCGTAGACCTCGGGTCCGGTGTGATCTCGTGTGATCGGGCCCCCCGACTCGTCCTGCTTCGTCTTGTCGTTGCGCGAAAGGTCGGGGCTGGCGATCTCCCAGCTCTGGCCCTCGTCGTGCGAGCGGTGCACGAACTGGGAGGCATGATAGAGGATGCTCGGGTCGTGGGCGGACACCCGGACCGGAGCGATGATCGCGAAGCGGTAACGATAGTTCCTGGACGCCACACCCTCGCCGTACTGAGGGTAAACGTTGATCCTTCGCGTTTGGCCGGTCCGGTGGTCGTAGCGCTCCAGGATGCCTTCGTAGTTGCCGGCGTAAACGATGTTTGGGTCTCTCGGGTCCACCGCGATGTCGCCGTGCTCGCCGCCCCCGACCGGATAGCAGTCCCGAAGTTCGATGCCGGATCGCGACGTGCGGCTGGGCACGGAGATCGTGCCGCTGTCCTGCTGCGCGCCGTAGAGCCGCCAAGGAAAGCCGTTGTCCAGGGCGAGGCTGTAGATCTCGGCCGTCGGCTGGTTGTCTTGCGGGGACCAGCTTTTCCCGCCGTCGAAGGTCACCCTGGCTCCGCCGTCATCACCCAGGATCATGATCGCGGGATCGCGAGGGCTCATCCAGAGGGCGTGATTGTCCCCTCCGCCCGGCATGACCGAGAAGGACTGGCCGCCGTCCGCGGACCGCAGCATCCACCGACCATGCGCCGGGCAGAAGAGCACGTCGCGGTCAGTCGGGTGGGGCTCGAGATGCATGTAGTAGAAAGGGCGCGTCAGGAGCCGTTTGTCCTTGTTGATCAGCCGGAAGCTCGCCCCGCCATCATCGGACCGGTAGAGGCCCCCCTCGCCGGGCGCTGCCTCCACAAGAGCCCACACCCGCTGCGGGTCCGCGGGGGAGACAGCAACGCCGATCTTGCCCATGACCCCGGCGGGCAGTCCCGACTGCAGACGTGTCCAAGTGTCGCCCCCGTCCGTCGATTTGTGGATCCCACTGCCCGGGCCACCGCTCACGAGCGTCCAAGGCTTGCGGACCACCTCCCACGTCGCGGCGTAGAGAACGCGTGGGTTTGACGGGTCCATGCTGACGTCCACCGCTCCGGCCGTGTTGGTCACGAACAGGACGCGCTGCCAGGACCGGCCGCCGTCCCGCGTCCGGTAAACACCGCGCTCGGAGCTCGGACCGAACGCGTGGCCAAGCACCGCCACGTAGACGAGGTCAGGGTCGCGCGGGTGGATCCGGACCTTGCCGATCTGGCCGGCGTCGGGGAGGCCCGCGTGCCGCCACGTGCGGCCCGCGTCGTCGGAGCGATAGATTCCGTCTCCCGCCGAGATGTTGTTCCGGAGGCAAGTCTCCCCCGTCCCGGCGTAGACGACGTTCGGATCCGACAACGCCACCGCCAGCGCGCCGATGGACGCGCTCCCGAAGAAGCCGTCCGAGACGTTGGTCCAGGCCGCGCCGCCGTCCGTCGTCCTCCAGACGCCGCCGCCGGTGGAGCCCATGTAAAAGGTACGCGGGCTGGACGGCACTCCGGCCACCGCCACTACCCGGCCCCCTCGGTAAGGGCCGACCAATCGGAAAGAGAGGGCCCGGGCCATTTCCTTCTCGAGGGGAGACCGCGCAGTCTCCGGTCCGTCCAGGGCCGCCGAGCCGATGGGAAGCAGGGCCAGCAGGGCGAGGATGGCGGCGGCCCGGCCCGCCCACGGCGCAGCAGCGGGCAAGTCCTGGGTCGCCTCGGTTGGGGTCGCATCGTCGGCGGTTCCGATCACGGCTTTCCTCCTGAGGGTTCGGATCTTGGGCGCGCTGCAAGAACGGTAGCCTGAAGCCGGGGGTTTGGCCCGTGGGGCCATTCCAGACAAGAGGCCCTCCGGGTGGCAACAATGGGCGGATGCTCTCACTCACGGCCTCTTCGCAAATGTGGAGATTCAGCTCGCGCAGCGGGCCGCGTGGTCGCGGGCATCCCTAGCGTGGCTCGGCGAGAGTCACCCGCTTCGAAGTCCTCGTAGTTGCGGGTCATAGTGCCCTCGTCCTGCCGGGCGATTTCAGGGTGCGGCCGCGACGCTTGCCACGCGCTCCATCCAGGCGGGTGGGTCCATTCGACCCGGAAGTCCGGCTTGGTTCGAGAGGACGATCATGAGAAGCCCGTCGTCGGGAAAGCGGAAATAGGCCGCCGCCACGCCATAGCTGGAGCCGCCGCCGTGTCCGCTGTACGCGGTGCCGTGGTCTGTCTTGCCGACACGCCAGCCGTATCCATACGAGCTCAGTCCCGTGTCGCTCTCGGGGACGTGAGGTGTCCAGAGCTTCCGGCGCGCCTCAGGCGACAACACCCGGTCGCTCATGAGCGCCTGCTCCCACTTGTAGAGGTCGCCACTGGTGGTGAGGATCCCGCCGTTACCGAAGAGGTGCCAGTACGGTCCCTCCGGTCCCCAGTTGCGATTGAAGGTCCATCCGTTGTCGGTCTCGCCGTTGTAGTTCCTGGACAACTCGAGGACATTCCAGCGCGGGAGGATGTAGCCGGTCTTGGTCATGCCCGTGGGCTCGAAGAACACCTCGCGGAGGTAGGCTTCATAGGGCTTACCTGAGAGCTTCTCGACTACCGCGGCGAGAAGACTGTACCCTGCGTTGGAGTATCGGTATTTGGCGCCCGACGGGGTGATCAGGGGCATGCGAAGGAAGAGCCGCACCGCGAGGTCGCGCGGCGCATACTCGTCATCCTTGCCGTAGTAATGGTCCAGCCCGGACGTGTGAGTCAGTAGGTGATGTAGAGTCACGCCCGCCTTGTCTTCCGGGACCCCCTCTAGGTGCTTTGCCAGCGGATCCTCGACCCGCAATTTCCCGGCCATCTCGAGCTTGAGAATGGCCGCGGCCGTGAACTGCTTCGTAATGGAGCCAATGTCAAACACTGTCTCCGTTGTGCAGGGCAGTTTTCCACGCCGATCGGCCAGGCCGTACCCCTTGTGTAGCAGTAGTTTGCCTTTTCGGGCCACGAGGACCGTGCCGGAGAAGCCGCCCGTTTCCAGCCCCTCGAAGTAGCTGTCCAGGCGGGCGCCGGGAGCTCCACTGACCAGTGCCCCCGGGTCCGCGGCCTGGGAGCGCCCGCAAATAGCAGAGGAGAATACGAGAACATGAGCAATCCGTGCGAAGTGGCCAGAGGTGTCCATAGTCTTCTCCTATAGGTGGGGCCCCCTGCGTCCCTTGACAGGTTCAGACATAATGCTCTATTGTTCACACGTTGATAAGGTGACGCAAGGGAAAACACTCCGGACGGGTGGGGGGCAGGGGGCCTCGGTCGGACGACAACGAGAAATGTGATGAGCGAAGCGGACATGGCTGTATCGCGAGCGCAGGGGCTCATCGCCATGGAGGCCCGATACGGAGCTCACAACTACCACCCTCTCGACGTCGTGATCGAGAAGGGACAAGGGGTCTTCCTCTGGGACACAGAGGGAAAGCGCTACATGGATTTCCTCGCCGCGTATTCCGCCGTCAACCAGGGCCACAACCATTCGCGCATCGCAGGAGCGCTCGTCGAGCAGGTTGGCCGGCTGGCCCTGACCTCCCGCGCTTTCCGCAACGACCGGTTCCCGCCTTTGCTCGAGAAGCTCTGCACGCTCACCGGCTTCGACATGGCCCTGCTGATGAACAGCGGTGCGGAAGCCGTGGAAACGGCGATCAAAGCCGCACGAAAGTGGGGATACGACGTCAAGGGCATCCCTTACCCGGAAGCGGAGATCGTGACCTTTCAGGGCAACTTCCACGGACGCACCACGACAATCGTCGGGTTCTCGAGTGATCCCGACAGCACCAGCCGGTTCGGCCCGTTCACGCCGGGGTTCCGAAGCGTCCCTTTCGGCGACCTCGAGGCGGTGCGCCGAGCGATCGGGCCCCGCACGTGTGCCATCCTGGTCGAACCCGTGCAGGGCGAGGCGGGGGTCATCATCCCGCCCCGCGGCTTCCTGCGCGGTCTGCGGGAGCTGTGCGACGCGCGCGGGATGCTCCTGCTCGTCGACGAGATCCAATCCGGTCTCGGCCGGACCGGCCGCATGTTCGGTTTTGAGCACGAGGGGATCCGACCGGATGGGGTGACGATCGGCAAAGCGCTCTCCGGCGGCTTCTATCCCGTGTCCGCCTTCCTCGCCCGCGCAGAGGTGATGAACGTATTCACGCCAGGGATTCACGGGTCCACCTTTGGCGGCAACCCCCTCGCATGCGCGGTGGCCTCGGCCGCCCTCGACGTGCTCGTGGAAGAGCGACTGCCCGAGCGCGCGGCCGAGCTGGGCCGGCACCTCGCACGGCGGCTGGCTCAGCTCGGGTCGCCTCTCGTCCGGGCCGCGCGCTCCATCGGCCTCTGGGCCGGCGTTGACCTGCACGAGTCGGCGGGCGGCGCGCGGAAGTACTGCCTCGCGCTCAAGGATCGGGGGATGCTCTGCAAGGACACCCACGAGCACACCATCCGGCTGGCGCCCCCCCTGGTCATCAAGCGCGAGGAGCTGGACTGGGCGCTGGACCAGCTCGAAGAAGTGCTGCAGGGTCAGTAGAGCCGGGCCGTCCGTTTCGCAGGGCGTAGTCGAGGAAGAGAGAGGATGGGCGCTATGCGTTGGAGCTTCCCGGGGGCGGCGTTGCTCCCGACCCTACTGGGCGAATCGGGGCTTCACGCAGCGAAACCGCGCGCGGCCCGGCATGGTTGTGAGGCGGCCAGGCTCCCGGTCTACGGCGGAATGATCCGGCGACTTCACGTGCGCGCACCGGCGAAAACACGTTTCGTCGTGACGGCAGTGGTGGTACCCTGCAGCGCTAAGGAAGTGTGCCTCTCCAATAGGCAGGGTGAAGCTTGAGGAAAGAGATGAGCGATACGCTCTCGGGACTCTCCATCCGGCGGGTGAGCACGGCGGACCAAGTGGCCTCCCTGATGAGGCAGCGGATCCTGCGCGGGGAATTCAAACCGGGGACCTCGCTGCGAGAAGTTGTGATCGCGGCCGCCATCGGCGTGTCTCGCAACACGCTGCGCGAGGCGTTGCGCATCCTGGTCCAGGAAGGCCTGGTGCGGCACAGCGTCCACCGCGGAATCACGGTGACTCAGCTGAGCCCGGAATCGGTAGCCGACATCTATCGCATACGCCGCCTGTTCGAAGTGCTCGCCGTAGAGAAGGGCACGCCCACCAGTGAAGGCCTGGAACCCCTTGCGACCATCGTCGAGCGGCTGGAAGCTGCGGCCGAAAAGCAGGACTGGCCCGCCCTCGTCGAGGCGGACATGCAATTCCACTGCGCCATCGTGAGCCTTCTTGCCAGCGAGCGGCTGGACGGGTTCTTCCGTAACCTCCTCTCCGAGCTCAGGATCGGGCTTGTCGCCGTGGATCGGGAGTCCAGTGACCTCAGGCAAATGTCCGGCGAGCACCGCAAGTTCTACCAGCTACTGAAAGAGGGCAAGCGGAAAGAGTGCGGCCGCGTCCTGACCTCCCACCTCGAGGAGGCCGAGCGTCGCGTCAAGGCGGTCATGGGCTCGCTCGCCGTTCCCAAGGCGGATTGAGCCGGGACGCCTCCCTGGCCGCAGCACGGCTTCCTCCCGGGCAGGGCGGGCCCGGTCTATTTCAATCTACCTGGAGATGGACTCATGCAAATCGAAGCCTTCGCGATGGAGCGCTGGCAGTCTGAGTGGGAAAACCTCGTCTCCCACAACCTCTCGGAGAGCGGCGTTCACTCCATGCGTGTACGAGAGCTGCTGGGCGACGACGGGGCCCAGGAGCTGCTATCGCAGGGTTTGCACTACGGACAGTCGAACGGGAGCGACGAGCTGCGCGCCGCGATTGCTGGCCTCTACCCCGGAGCGACGCCCGAGAACGTGGTGGTGACCAACGGCTCCGCCGAGGCCAACTTCGTCTCTGCCTGGCGGTTGGTGGAGCCCAGGGACGAAGTAGTGATGGTCCTCCCGAACTACATGCAGCTTCCCGGCACGGTGCGTGCGCTCGGAGCCACCGTGGTACCGGTCCCGCTGTCCGAGGAGAAGGGCTGGAGTCTGGACCCGGACACCCTGCGGAAGGCCGTAGGACCGAAGACGCGCCTAATCGCCGTCTGCAACCCCAACAACCCCACGGGGGCCATCCTGTCGGAGGCGGACATGCGCGCGCTCGTCGAAGCGGCGGGGCGCCATGGGTCCTGGATCCTGGCCGACGAGATCTATCGGGGAGCGGAGCGGGAAGGGCCGG
The DNA here is from genome assembly GCA_035570235.1 of Vicinamibacteria bacterium. Taxonomy (NCBI): domain Bacteria; kingdom Pseudomonadati; phylum Acidobacteriota; class Vicinamibacteria; species Vicinamibacteria bacterium. The sequence goes on from DATMML010000072.1 coordinate 66,954, forward strand.
AGACCCCTAGCTTCTGGGGACGCTACGACCGGCTCCTCGTGAACTGTGGGCTCAGCAAGGCCTACGGCCTTCCCGGCCTACGCATCGGCTGGGTGGTTGGCCCGAACAAGACGGTCGAAGAGCTCTGGGCCCGCAAGGACTACACGACGATCTTCCCGGGCATTCTCTCGGATCTCCTGGCGCGGAAGGCCCTGGCGATGCGGGATCGCATCCTAGAGAGGACCCGAGGGATCCTCAGGGCAAACTACCCTACGCTTGGGGCATGGCTGGCGGCGCGAGCGAACCGCTTCCGCGTGGTGCCCCCCCGCGCCGGCGCCATCGCGTACGTGCACTACTCGATGCCCATCAATTCCACCGAGCTGGTCACGCGCCTCAAGGACGAGGAGAGCGTCCTGGTCGTGGCGGGCGACCACTTCGGGATGGACGGGTACCTTAGGATCGGGTTTGGTAACGAACCTGCGGACCTTCAGAAGGGCCTCGCCCGTATCGACTCCTTCTTGGCCCGACTGAGTTCCTGAGGCCCAGCGGCAGTCCACGGCGTCGAGCTACGGCTGGCGGCCCGCGCGGAGCTCCGTCAGCAGAGCCCCAGCCTGGGTGGACACCCGCTCCGCGTTCGCGGACTTCAGCTTCTCGTAACCACGGATGAGATCCGGCAGCCGGGCCAGCTCCATGACTCGGGAATGGGTCTCCGGCTCAAGGCAGGCCAGTGCCGCATCGATGAGGTCGCGGTACCAGCGGATGAGCCTCCGCTCTTCACGTCGCATGGCCGAGTAGCCGAAGGGGTCGAAGGCGGTGCCCCGGAGCCGCCGCAGCCCGCGGAGTATCCGCAGGGCGGGCACGAACCAGGGGCCCAACGCGAGCTTCTTCTTCAAGCCGAGCGCCCGCAGTGCAGGCGGATGCAGGTGGAACACCACCCGGGTGGGGGCTTTGAAGAGCCCTCGGACGCGCACCGCGAGCGAGTCCTTCGTGTGGAGGCGAGCCACCTCGTACTCGTCCTTGTAGGCCATGAGCTTGTAGAGGTGCCGTGCCACCTCCCGAGTGATCTCCCCTCGCCCCGGCGTCGCGTGCGTCTCGCGAAGGGCGGTCTGAAGCACGAAGTCCACGTACCCCCGCGCATAGCGGGCGTCCTGGTACCGGATCAGCTCACGGATGCGGATCGACAGCAGGCGCCTCGTCTCCTCGTCGAGATGGCGGCAGCGATCGAGCTCCGCCGCGAGCGCCTGGAGGTCTCGCGGGCCGAGCGCCGCCTGTGATTCCGTCTCGGACAGGCGGCTCTGGGCATCTCCTCCCCCCGCCAGGTCCTCGACGCGCCGGGGAGAAACTAACCAGAGTCGCCCATAGCGGAAAGCCTGGATGTTGAGATCTGCGTCGACGCCATTGAGAGCGATAGCCTTCTCGATGCTGGTCGCACTCAGCGGGAGCCACCCGGCCTGGTAGGCCACGCCGAGGACCAGGAGGTTCGTGGCCATGTGATCGCCGAACAGGCCCTCGGCGAGGTGCCGCGCTGCCACGAATATGATCTCTCGGGTGGTTTGACTCGCGATGGCGTCGGCCAGAGGCCGGAGGGGAGGGGCAAAGTGCACGTCACGAACCATCTCGCCGCTCGGCAGCATGCTCGTGTTCACAACCGAGTTGGTGCGCGTCGGATCGCAACGGCTCAGGTTGGCGGCGGTGCCGGCCGCCAAGAGGTCCAGGGCAAGGTAGAGGTCGGCCTGACCGAGCCCGACCTTGTTGGCGGCGGCCTCCTGGGTGGCGGGAAAGACCACCAGGCTGGAAAGAACCGGCCCCCACTTCTGGGCAGCGCCGAGTTGGTCGTAGCTCAGAGCCCGCAGACCGTCGATCAACGCCGCCCAGGAAAGGATTGCGTTGAGGGTCACGACTCCCGTGCCCCCGACCCCTGGTGCGTAGATGTGGTAGGGCCGGGAGATGACTCTTTGGCTGTGGTCAGGCGGCAGGTCTTCGAGGGCCAGCGCAGGGGGCACCGGTTTGCGATATCCGGTGCCGGGCGCCGTCTCGACGGTCACGAACGCGGGACAGTCGCCCCCGAGGCAGGAATAGTCCTGGTTGCACGATGATGCGTGCACCCGTGTCTTCTCGCCGAACTCCGTGTTCACTCTGTGGAGGGACATGCAGTTGGTCAAGGCGCCGCAGTGACCGCAGCCCTCGCAGACTTCCTCATTGATCATCACGAACCGAGTGGGCGGCGTCGCCTTCCCCCGCTTCTGCTGCCGGCGCCGCTCGTTTGCGCAGAACCCGTCGTAGATGAAGACCGTCACTCCCTGCGTTCCGGCGAGCTGCTCCATCGCTTCGTCCTGATGATCGACACCGTAGACGCGAGCATTGGCGGCCAGGGAGGCGCGGCGATAGGCGGCAGGGGTCTCGGTCACCACCGCCGTCCGCCTCACGCCTTCGATCTCGAAGAGGCGAGTGAGGTCCGGGATGCTCTTGCCACCGACCGGCGACTGCCCGCCGGTGTTCGCGACCACACCGTTGTAGAGGAGCTTAAAGGTGATGTTCACACCGGCGGCCACGCAGAAACGGATGTTCAGGTAGCTCGAGTGGAACAGGGATCCGTCGCCCACGTTCTGGACGATGTGTTTGCGGGAGGCATAAGGAGCGAGGCCGATCCACGGGAGCCCTTCGCCGCCGAGCTGGGTCATGGAGACAACTTGCCGCTCCGGCTGCTCGATGACGGAGGCGAACGAGTGGCAACCAGGGCTTCCCCACGCGAGTTGCCCAGGCAGGAGGCGGGTGGACACGTTGTGGGGACAGCCCGAGCAGTAGTTTGGAGTCCGGCCGACGGCCAGCGAGAGTGCCTCCGCGGACCTCTCCGCCCGGTCGCGCACCGCCGCGATCGCGGCCAGCCTCCTGCCGATGCGCCCCGCAAGCTCGGGGTGTGGCTGGGCCAGGCGGAGCAGGCGAGGCCCGAGGGCGCTGGCGATGACGTCTGCATCCATGCCGCTGTGGATCGGCATCAGGGGCGACCCGTTCTCGTCGGACTTGCCCACGATCTGCGGTGAGAAGGGCGCACCGTATAGCGCCTCTTTGACCTGAGCCTCGAGAAAGCCGCGCTTCTCCTCGATCACGACGATCTCGCGGAGGCCGCGCGCAAAGCCCTGGACCAGCCGGGCATCAACTGGATAAGTCAGGCTCATGCGCAGCAGCCGAACACCCAAGGCGTGCAGGGCGGGTGGGCCCAGTCCCAGGTCGAGGAGGGCCTGCTTCAGGTCGGCCCATGACTTGCCGGCCGTGATTACCCCCATCGCGTCACTTGGGCCGGTGACCTCTATCCCGTCCAGCGAGTTGGCCCGCGCATACGCGAGTACGGCCTGGTGACGCTCGTAGTAGAGGCGCCTCTCCGTTTCGATCGTGAGACCCGGGAAGAAACGAAAATCCGTGGATTTCTGAAACGGCCGACCATCAATCTCCAGTTCGGGCCTCACCAGGCGTGGGCGGTGCGGACCCACCTCCACGATCTGCCCGCCGTCAGCGAGCTGGGACACTAGCTTCATGGCCACCCAGCAGCCGGAGTAGCGGGAGAGGGCGATGGCATGAAGGCCGAGAGTCAGGAACTCTCCGGTGGAGGCCGGGTAGAGGATGGGCATCGCGTGGCCCATGAACGCGTAGTCCTGCTGGTGCGGCATGGTAGAGCTCTTCGCCTCGTGGTCCTCTCCTGAGAGCACCACGACCGCACCATTGCGGCTCGTGCCCGCGAAATTGCCGTGATGGAGGGCGTCACCGCTCCGATCGACGCCCGGCCCTTTGCCGTACCAGAGGGCGACCACGCCGTCGACCGTGGAATGAGGGTAGTGGTCGAGCATCTGCGTCCCGCTGATCGCCGTCGCCGCGAGCTCTTCGTTGGCGCCGGGCACGTGGAGGATGTCATGCTGGGGCAAGAGACCGCCGGCCTGCCCCAGCGCGAGGTCGTAGCCACCCAAAGGGGATCCCGGATAGCCGCTGATAAACGTGCCGATGCGAAGCCCGGCCTTTCTGTCGCGGCGGCTCTGGTCGATGGGGAGGCGCACCAGTGCCTGCATCCCCGTGAGGTAGACCGAACCCTCTTCGCGGCGATAGCGGTCGCCGAGAGCGAGTGGAGTGGAGGGGGCGTCTCTATTCATGGCATTAGGGCGAGACGTTTGCGGAACAGATCCCATCACCCATCGAGACAAGCCCCTCGCGAGGCATCCAAAAGCGGGAGTCTAGCGCAGGCGGGTTCATTCGCCGGGGTTCCATGGACAGGCATTTCCCCCAGGACGGGGAGCTTGAGGGGGGAGGGCGAGCGATCGATACTTGCGTGATAATGCTCTATTGTACTAGAGTTGAACAAACTGGCAAATGGCGGCGTGGCTGGGTGATTCCGAGCGCGGCGCGATGGGGTTTCTAGGATGGCGAGGAAGGACAGTCTGAAGAGCCGGGACCATCTTCAGGGCGTCTCCGAGCTGGGGCTCGAGTACCGCCGCCACGCGCCGCAGTCCTGGGCACTCCAGGAGAGGGCGAGTGCTGTCCTAGTCGACGGTTTGAGCCACGGTATCCGTGGCATCGCAGGGGTTGCTCCCCGGATCGTCGAGGCCCGGGGCGCCTGGATTCGAGACGAGGAGGGTCACTGGATCCTGGACTTCTGGCAGGGACACTTCGCGAACATCCTCGGCCATAACCCAGAGTGCGTCACCGGGCCGCTTGCGCACGCCCTCGCGGAGCGGCGAGGTCTGCAGACCGGCCTCGTCCACGAGTCCGAGTGTCAACTGGCGGAGCTTCTTAGCCGGCTCACGGGTGCTGAACGGGTCCGCTTCACGACCAGCGGCGCGCTCGCCACGATGTTCGCCGTCCTTCTGGCCAGAGCCTTTACGAACCGAGATCTCGTCCTGAAAGTCGGCGGCGGGTGGCATGGAGCCCAGCCCTGGAGCCTCAAGGGCGTGCGCTTCCAGAATGGATTCCAACGGCCGGAGAGCGAGGGTCTCTCCGCGGCTGTACCCGCCCAGGTCTTGGTCACCCGCTACAACGATCCCGATGCGCTCCAGGACGTGTTCCGACGCAAGGGGAATCAGATCGCCTGCTTCATAGTCGAGCCGTTCGTGGGTGCGGGTGGCCTCCTACCCGCGCGCCCCGACTTCCTTTTGGAAGCTCGACGTCTCACCGAGCACTACGGTGCCCTCCTGATCCTAGACGAGGTGATCTCCGGCTTCCGCTTCCGGGCCGGGGACACCGGGCGCCTGTTCGGCATCCGAGCCGACCTGAGCCTTTTCGGAAAGATCTTGGGGGGCGGGATGCCGCTTTCCGCCGTGACCGGCCGGAAGGAGGTGATGGCCCTGCTCGGGGAGGGCTCGGGGCGGGTCAGGCTGCCCGGCGGTACGTTCTCAGCCCATCCGGCGGCCCTCACCGCCGGGAGGCTCATGCTCGAATACCTGGAGAAGAATCAGGCGCGTCTCTATCCGCGGCTCGAGGCGCTCGGCGAAGCCGCGCGGGCGATCGTGGAAAGGGCGCTGGGGGCAGAGGGCATCGACGCTCTCTGCAGCGGCGGCGGCAACGAGGCGCTGCCCCCGAGTTCGCTCGTCGGAGTCCATTTCCGATGCGCTGAGGGTGGGTCCCTTGAAGCGCCCGACGATGTTCAAGACCCGGAGCTATTCGATCCCGTCCTCGGAGAGAAGCTCTTGAGGCTTGCCCTGCTGCTGGAGGACGTGCACGTGGTGCACGGGGTAGGTGCGCTGTCATTGGCCCACGATGATTCCGATCTGGCTTTTCTGGAGGCCGCTCTTCACCGCGCCGCAGGCCGGATGAGGCCCTACCTAGGCTGAAGTGTGGGGAGGTCGCGCGGCGAGGGCACGCACAATATCTGGAACGAATCGGGCGGCGTCAGCTTCGAGATCGCGCAGAGACCTCCACCGTTGAACGCGACTTTCGGATGGCCAGTCGCGTCTAAGGTACGGGCGTCCCCAAAAAAGGAAAAAACGAGGAGGGCATGATGCGCTGGCTGACAGGACCCGTACTGGCGAGCCTGATTGTGACGACGGGGTATGCTGCCGCCCCCACTCCCGATGTGCAAGATGCGGCGGGCCAGCTCGAGACGTTCGGAGCGCGGCTCGAGGGGGTGGGCTTCTCCGGAGCCCTCCTCGTCGCCAAGGATGGACGCATCCTCCTCTCAAAGGCCTACGGCTACGCTGATCGGGCTCGAGGCATTCGCAACACGGTGGACACCGTCTTCCCGGTGGGCTCGATCACGAAGCAATTCACTGCTGCGGGGATCCTCGCGCTGGAGCAGCGCGGCGCGCTCAGCACGGGCGATCCAATTACCAAGTACTTCCGCGATGTTCCTCCGGACAAGGTAGGCATCACCATCCACCACCTGCTGACCCACAGCTCGGGGTTGGTGGGGAGCCTCGGTGGGGATAAGGAGCCAATCGGCTGGGACGATTTCTTCAAGCTTGTGATGAAGAGCAAGCTGCTCTGGCCGCCCGGAACAAAGTACGAATACTCCAACGTCGGTTTCAGCGTCCTGGCCGGGATCATCGAGCACGTGTCGGGCCAGCCCTGGGAGCGCTTCCTCAGAGAAAACCTTTTTCTCCCGGCCGGAATGCAACAGACGGGCTGCGTGCTCCCGAAGTTCGCTCCCGATATGGTCCCCCACGGCTACCAAGACGACGACGACGTGGGGACCTTCATAGCTGACTACGGCCCCGAGGGGCCGTATTGGCACCTCCGCGGCAACGGCGGCATCAACTCGACGATCGGCGACATGTACCGCTGGCACCAAGCGCTTCTCGGGGATACCGTCCTCTCGGCGGAGTCGCGCCGCAAGGCCTTTACCCCCTACGTGCGAGAGGGCGACGACGCCGATTCGTTCTACGGGTATGGCTGGGCGCTGTTCAAGTCGCCCCGCGGCACAAACATCGTCACGCACAACGGCGGAAACGGTATCTTTACGGCGGAAATGATCCGCTTCGTGGACGAGGGGGTTGTGGTGTACGGCGCCGCGAACGACTCGGCTTTTGCCGCATGGGAGCAGACTCCCCGCCTAGCCGCGCTCCTGTTCGGCGGTACGGTGGAAGTGCCGCCCGCGGTCGTGGCGTTGCCCGGGCCGGCCCTCGAGGAGCTGGTCGGGCACTACACGGTGCCATCCGGGTCCGGCTTCGACCTACAAAAGCATGGTGGCGGATTGTTGGCCCTGCCGGACGGACAGGAGGCCGTGAACGCCCTGGCGGCTGTTCGTCCGCAGTCCCAGGCCCGCTATGCGACGGTGGCCGCGAACACGCAGACCCTCCTGGAGAGGATCGTTGCGGGGCGGACCAGCACCGCTGATGGTGACTCCGCCTGGGACGTCAGCGAGGAAATGTACCGACGCGAACAAGCGCGCCGTCAGCGCCTGGAGAGCGACCTCGGACGCCTGAAAGCTGCCCATGTACTCGGCACCCTGCCCGCCCCGGAGGGGAGGGGCCGGGTCATTGCGCGGCTCGACTTTGCGAAGGGCTCCCGGTATCTCCGTTGTCTCTGGGGGCCCGGTGGCCGACTCTGGCACATCCGTGAGCTAGGCCAACCGGTGGGAGTCCAGCTCTTCTCGGAGTCGCCGACCGTCCTTTTCTCGTACACTCCTTCTAGCGGCGGCATCCGTCGTGTCGAGATCGTGAGGAGGGTCGACGGCCGTGTGGAGGCACTTGCGCTGCAGACGCCGTCGGGCCCCGTACGCGCTACCCGGATGTCCCCGAAACCGTCGTCGGGATCGTCCGGATCCGGAGAAAGCGAGCGGAAGCCATGACGTCCGGAGCGGACGCATTCTCGGCGGAGGTGAGTGGGGGCACTCGACGTATGCGTTGCCCGCGCTCAACTCGACTGGGCCCCAAGGTCCTATTGCTCGCCTTTGGCGTTGCCACGGTCGCGGGGGGCGCGCTCGGAAGTGAACGCCCCGGGGCCGGAGCCGCCCCCGTCTCAGCATGGCGGCTGGTGGTTCTGGGCGTTGTGCAGGATGCCGGCATGCCGCACCTTGGCTGCACCCAGTCCCCGTGCAGGGACGCCTTTGCCGGGCGGCTCCGCAGGGAGAAGGTCTCATCGATAGGCGTCGTAAGCCGCTCCTTGGGGAAGGCCTACCTTTTCGACGCCACCCCGGACTTCCCGGCGCAAGTTGACACGCTGACCGGCGGCCGCGTGCCGGACGGGATCTTTCTCACGCATGCTCACATCGGCCACTACACTGGCCTGATGTATCTCGGCAAAGAAGGGATCGGCTCCCACGATACCCGCGTCTTCTGCACGACGCGCATGGCACGATACCTCAGAGAGAACGGCCCCTGGAGCCGCCTGGTGGCGGACCGAAACATCGCGTTAAGCGAACTGCGGCTGGATCAGCCGCTTGAGCTAGAGGCCGGTCTTAAGGTCTCGGCGTTCAAAGTGCCCCATCGCGACGAGCTCAGCGATACGGTGGGATACCGGATCCAGGGACCCACTGCCACCGCGGTGTTCATCCCCGACACCGACGGTTGGGAGAAGTGGGATCGTAGTCTCCGCCGGCTCGGAGACGAGGTGGATCTTCTTCTAGTGGACGGTACGTTCAGCGGCACCGAGGAGGTGAAGGGCCGGAGCTTCGATGAGATACCCCACCCGCTGGTGCCGCACACGCGTGAGCTGCTGCGGGGAACGCGGGCCCGCCTGTGGTTCATCCACCTCAATCACAACAATCCCCTACTGAACAACGCCGAAGACGTGCTGAGGGAGGGGATGGAGTTCGCTTTGTAGCCACGCCCACCATACGATTGTTCACCACTTGACATGCTCAACAGAACACCATACCCTCGCCTCCAACAAAGGCAGGACGGATCGCCGAGCGTTGACACGGTGGCGCTGGAGGCATCCGCTGACGCGCAGAACCGTAGACTCCCGAGAGCCGAGGGCGTAAGGCGGATCTGATAAGGCTGGAGTGCACGTGTCCAAACGTCAGAGTGGTGTTCTTGACCCCCTGCCCCGGAGCCTCACTCTGCCGGACCTGGTCTGGATCGTCGTGGGCACGGTGATCGGATCCGGCATCTTCATCGTGCCGGCGGTCACCCTTCGCCAGAACGACGGGTATGTCGGTCCGACACTGGTCGGATGGACGCTCGCGGGCGTTTTCTCCTGCCTGGGTGCCCTGACCTATGCGGAGCTGGCAGCGATCAAGCCCGAAGCGGGCGGGCTGTACGTCTACATCCGGGATGCCTTCGGTAGGCTCCCCGCGTTCCTCTATGGCTGGACGCTCCTGGTCGTGATTGGTACAGGCTCCATAGCGGCCCTCGCCGTGGCCTTCGGCATCTACCTGCGCGAGCTGTTCACGCTGCCGCCGTGGATGACAAAAGTGGCAGCCGTCCTCGCAATCGGGCTGATCTGCGCGCTCAACGTGCGCGGCGTCCGTCAGACCGCCGCGGTTCACGCTACAGTCACCGCCCTGAAGCTGGGAGCGATCCTTGCCATGTGTGCTGCACTGCTCGCACTGGGGAGGGAGGGCCCGGCAGTAATGGCACGGATGTGGCCGGACGCGGCCCTCGGCCGCCTCCTGCCAACGATCGGCATGTCCATGCTGGGAGGGCTGTGGGCCTACGAGGGATGGCACTATTGCAGCTTCTCGGCCGGCGAGGCCCTCGACCCACAGCGCAATCTGCCGAGGGCGCTCGGGATCGGCATGGCGATCCTGGTGATGGTTTACACGCTTGCCAACCTCGGGTATGTGGTGACCCTGGGACCGGCCCGCGCCGCGGGAGCCGAGCGGGTGGCCGCGGCCGCCACATCGGTGGTGGCGGGCCCCATTGGTGCTGACCTCGTCACGATCGTTATCCTCTTGTCCATCCTCAGCGCAGCCAACGGAACCATGTTGACGACACCTCGTGTCTACTTCGCGATGGCACGGGACGGTCTCTTCTTCTCGTGGCTCGGCACGCTTCATCCGCAGTACGCGACACCGGCACCAGCGATCTTCGTGGCGGCCATGTGGGCGTCCGTGCTCGCCGTGTCAGGGACATTCGAGCAATTGCTCAACTACGTGGTCTTCTCGGCGTGGATCTTCTACGGCCTGGGGGCGGCAGCGGTATTCGTGTTCCGGCGACGTTTGCCTGGCCCGCGGGCGTTTTCCGTGCCTGGGTACCCCGTGACGCCAATTCTGTTCCTTGCCGCGGCCGGGCTTCTCGTCGCCAACACGGCAGTGACGCGGCCGATCATCGCGGCGGGGGGAGCGGCCGCGGTCGCGGTTGGGCTACCCGCCTACCTGCTGCTCTCCGGCCGACGGTCGCAGCTGGACGCGGGCGGGAGCCAGGGCGTGGTGCCAAGGGCATGAAGTCCCAATGCCGACCTGTGGAGCTCCGTAAGATTGAGCCCCGAAGGATGAAAGAGGCAAAAATGCTGAGGTCGGGCCTGGTCGCCTTGGCGCTGGTATGGAGCGCCGCGGCGCCACGCACGCTGGCAGCGCCGCGGCTGAACGTGTTCATTTCCACGGACATGGAGGGAGTCGGCGGGGTTGTTGGAGAAGCACAAGTACAGGCCTCGGGTTACGACTACGATTTTTCCCGGCGGATAATGACGGCGGAGACGAACGCGGCGGTTGCCGCGGCCTTTGCGGCGGGCGCGACCCGCGTCACCGTGATCGATGCGCATGGCTCGGGCACCAACCTGATGGCCCGCGACCTCGATCGACGAGTCATCCTGGTCTCCGGCTTTCCCATGCCCGGCGGGATGATGCAGGGGATCAGCTCCGATGAGGACGCGGTCGTGTTCATCGGGTACCACGCGCATGCCGGCGTTGCCGACGCCATCATGGGACACACCTACACGGACGGTCTCCGCCGGGTGGTGCTGAACGGTCACGAGGTGGGGGAGTTCGGGCTGAACGCGGCACTCGCGGGACACTTCGGCGTACCGGTCGTATTCATGTCAGGTGACCGGGCCGCGATCGATGAAGCACGAGGCCTCTGCCCCGCGATCGAGGGAGTTGTGGTGAAAGAGGGCCTCACCCGGTCGGCCGCCCGCTTGACGCACCCGGAGGAGGTTCAGAAGAGGATCTCGGACGGCGTTGGGCGGGCGCTGGCACGCCGCTCGGGAGTCCCCCCGGTTCGCCTGACTGCTCCCATCACCCTTGAGGTGGAGCTCGCGACGACCCTCCAGGCCGACAACGCAGCCCTCGTGCCCGGCGTCGAGAGGGTCAACGGCACCACGGTGAGGTACCGCTCCGACAGCATGGTCGACATCTACCGCTTCTCCATGCTGGTGGACCGGCTAACCGGATGATGTGGCTCTCTGGCGCTCGGCCCGGATTCATCACCTGCGCTTGGGCGCTGCTGTCCCTCGCCGGAACGCTCTCGGCCACGGCCGCTTCCCCGACCAAGCTCAAGGTGTTCGTATCCGTCGACATGGAGGGGATCGCGGGGGTCGTGGTCGAGCGACAGACAGGCCCGGAGGGTCACGACTACGCTCTCCATCGCGAGCAGATGATGGCGGAGGCCAACGCCGCGATCGCGGGCGCCTTCGATGCCGGTGCCACGGAGGTGGTGGTGCTCGACTCGCACGGTAGCGGCACGAACTTGCGCCCGGACTTGCTCGACCCTAGAGCCTCGCTGATCTCGGGCACGCCGCGGCCATGGGGGATGGTGGCCGGCCTGGACGGGAGCTTCGATGCGATGGTCTTCGTGGGCTACCACGCCAGCGGCTCCGTTCCGGATGGTGTGCTCGCCCATACGTTCAACCTGTCCCCGCTGTCGGTTCGACTCAATGGGCAGGTCGTCGGCGAAGGAGGATTGAGCGCCGCGGTGGGGGGGCATTTCAACGTCCCCGTCGTCTTCGGCGCCGGTGATCGCGCCTTCGTGCGCCAGTTCCAGGGGCTTAGGACAGGAGCCGAACTGCTCGCGACGAAGGATGGCCTTTCCAGCTCGTCGGCCGCGCTCGTCCACCCCTACGTCGTGGTTGAGGGAATACGCAAAGGCGTCAAGGCCGGGCTCGAGCGCCGTGCGACGATCTCTCCCTGGCAGCTGGGCAAACCGATCACGCTTGAGGTTGAGCTGGGGAACACTGCTGAGGCGGATCGTGTGATGCTTATTCCAGCGATGGCCCGAGTGGATGGCCGCACCGTGCGATACGTGGCACCGGATGCGCCCACGATGTACCGCATTTTCGTCCTGATCGATCGTCTCACGGGCCGCTAGCCCACCGCGTGGGGTCCACTCGCCGTGGGGCCGCGCACTAGAGATCGCACCCGGAGCACAGGGCATGGTCGAGTGCGGCCGTAGGAGCGCCCCGGCAAGGCAGAACTCAGCTTGTGAGACAATGAACCAGAGGCGGTCATGTCGATCCAATTGGGACTGGGACTGACGGCAATACTCCTCACACCGTTTGGCCTATCCGATGCCGTGTCCTTCGACCAATCCGCGAGCGCCTCGGATCCCTGGCATGTAGCCGGACCTCCGACCGTCATCTCGCAAGAGGTTCGATTCAGCAACGCCGGTGCAAGTCTGGTTGGTACGGCCTATCTCCCGAACACTGGAGATCGCTTGCCTGCCGTAGTGGTCTTGCATTCTGCGGGAGCGGCGACGCGGGAAGCGGCTCTCTACCGCCATCTGCGAGAAGGATTGCCTGCGTTGGGTGTCGCGGTGCTGATCTATGATCGGCGTGGGAGTGGTCAGTCTTCCGGAAGCCTTCAGGGCGCCGACCATGAGATGCTGGCCGACGACGCCGTCGCCGGACAGCACGCGTTGGCAAAGCTTTCCCGCATTGATCCGGCCAAGATCGGGTTTTGGGGACTGAGCCAGGGTGGTTGGCTCGCCGTGCTGGCAGCGGGGCGCAGCCAGAACGCCGCCTTCGCGATTTCCATCTCCGCGCCGCTCGTCACCGCGGATGAACAGATGCAATTTGCGACGAGCAACTTGCTCGCGGTTCGCGGCTTTTCTCAGGAGGATGTTCGAGAAATGCTCGAGACGCGAAGGGCGTGGACCGGCTATCTACGGGGCACAAACCCACGTGAGGTAGCAATCGATGCTCTAAGCAAGGCACAATCCAAACCCTGGTTCAACCTTACCTACATGCCCAAAGCATCTGATCTCGCTAATGATCAAGCGATCCGCAGGAGTCTGGATGATGACCCTGTGGCGGCTGTTCTGAAGGCTAGGGTTCCGCTGCTCTTTCTCTATGGAGGTTCCGATCCATGGGTTCCCGTCGCTCAATCCATGAAGCGGCTAGAAGCGTTGAGTGGTCAGCGCCACAACATTGAGAGCGGAATCATTCCTAACGCAAACCACGAACTGATGTTTCCGGTGAAAGAGACGATGCAAGTGAACGCTGATACAGATCGCAACGACGCTCCGGAAGCACCCAGTTATTTCATGTTACTCGGATCTTGGCTCTCCCGCCGCTTCCCGAACCGTTGAACAGTCCGTGCCTTTGCCGCGTCGTCTAATGTGGGGGCACGTATCATTCGGCTAGTCTGGGTCACAAGAAGGGCTCAATCTACTGACGTGCTGCGTCGCGCCACGATCCGTTCATTGCAGGCTTCACGTCCTGAAGAGTCGGGTGTGGTCGCTACTCTTTGCGGAACACAATGTCCATGAGGTCGGGGGTGATCTTCTCCGCTGGGAAGGCGTCGACGTTAGTCATCAGGATCAAGGTCGCGTCGGCGTCGAACGACTTGATATAGTCGGCGTTGAAGATGCCGTTCCCGCCAATCACCCGGATCCGTAGCGAGCCGTCATCGCCTTTCTTGACGTAATGCTCCTTAAAATCTGCCCTGGCCGTGATGGGCAGAACAGGGCCGTTTTGCAGGGCCTCCATCAACTTCTGGAGGTCCGCTGCCGTGGCCAACATCCCACCATTGCCGCGCAAGTTCCATGAAGGCCCGTCTGACGCCCAGGGATGGTCGAGCGGGCTTCCCCAGCGCTTGCCTTTCTCATAGCCCACCGCGAGATCCTCACGCGCCCAAAGCGGGATTTTGTAGCCGATGTTAGGCGTGCCCGCGGGTGTTAGGATGCTCCCTTGCACGTACCGTTCATACGGCTGGCCAGAGACCTTCTCGATGATCATCGCGAGTAGGCTGTAGCCGGCATTGGAGTAGCGGGCCTTCTCGCCTGGTTTGCCTATCAATCTGGACGACAGAGCCTTGTCTAGCACCCAATCCCGAGCTACGACGTCGTAGTCGTCGCCGAAGATGTCGTCCAGTCCCGACCTGTGACTCAATAGTTGTTGCACAGTGATCTCGGCTTTGTCGGGCGGGACGTTCGCGAAGAACCTCGTGATCGGGTCGCTGACGGCGAGCTTTCCATCCGCTTGGAGCTTCCAGATGGCGGACGCGGTGATGGGCTTCACGATCGAGCCGATGTCGAACACCGTCCGGGGCGTGATCGGTCGACCAGCCTCCCGATCGGCGAGCCCGTAGCCCTTTTCCAGTATGACGCTGTCTTTGCGGATCCAGAGGACTGCTCCCGAAAAGCCGCTGCGCTCGAGGGCCTGTAAACGAGCATCGACTTCCACGGCGAGGATGCTTGCACTGGGTCCGGGGGGGGCGGCGCCCGTGGCGGCGGCGAAGGAGAGGCAGCCACAAGCGGCGAGCCCGGGAGCCAGCCAACGGTTGATGTTTCTTCTCACCATGTTTACCGCCGCTCGGTTCGGACGCCACGTCCCGTGAGCTCATGGCTGCCGAATACGGTTCGCTAGAGTCCTGCCATTCCCCCCGACCCTCAGTTGCGCGGGGATGGATAGTCCGGCTCGACAGAGATTCGAGGCTGGGCATCGAGAGCCAGAAGGAAAAAGCCCGTCTCGAGGTCGCTCTGGGGGCCCTGTGCATGCAGGCGGAGCAAGTCCGCCGCGTAATCAAAGTCGCGGTAGGGGGGAAGGCCGAACTCAGCGTTGTAGTTGACGGCGGTGATCTTGCGGACTTGAGTCTTGATCTCCTCGAGCGGAGGTAGCAGATGTGGAGAGTCAGGGCGAAGACGAAGGATATCGAACGGGGTGACCTTGTCGATGTCGGTGAACGGGTCCTTGCGGCGTAGGAGCTCGTTGATTGCCGCGACGTTGATCGCCGAATCAAGAACGTCTGGCCAGAGTTCCCCATTCCTCGAGAGGTCCTTGGCGACCAGATAGGTCTGGAAGGCAACCTCGGCGCGCAGGTCAGGAACATCCGAGAAAAACTCGCCCTTGAAGGGGAGTCCGTGGGATCGTAGCTTCGACACTGCGAGAAGGAGCCACGGATTGCTACGCCCCTGAGGGGAGGCCTGTGTCGGGACGAGCTTTCCCGGGACCGGCACGAAGTCCGCCCCCGTCTTCAAGCCGGCCGCCTTGGGCAGGAGAGCGGTTGCATTGGCTAGCTCCAGATCCATCGCGCGCAGGCTTCCAACCAGGAACTCGTGAGCCTTGTCCCAGAGTTGTCGATCATGGGTTGCTTCGCCTGCGGACGCCACGAGGATCGCGCGGAGAGCCAGGCCTTCCGGCTTGCTCCAGTCCGCGGTGGGGGATAGACCACGGGCGACTTCGGCGGCGATCCTTCCTGCGGCGCGGCGTTCCGAGTCGCGAGCCGCCGGGTCTGGTTCCCGATAGCTGAGTTCGGCCAACACGACCCCGGCATAGGCAGCCAACTCGCCGGTCGACGCCAGTTGGCGCTGGGCCCAGTTGCGCACGCAATCCAGGTAGCGCGCATCTCCCGTCTTGTCGAAGGCGGAGAGGAGGCCCCAATAGAACGCGGCCGCACCTGGACTCGGAGTGCGGGGGGCCGAGCGTTTGGCGTCGTTTTCGAGCGCTTGATCCGCCAGGTGCTTAAGGAGGTTGCCCTTTGCAAGCTCCTCCATGCGGACGGCCTTCTTGCCGGCGTCGGTCACGGCCTCCTTGCGATTCCGGCCAACGAAGTGCAGGAAGGAGTCCTTCAGAGGCTCGCCCTGGGCGAGTGGAGTCTGGAAGCCGAGTAGCTCGCCCACTGTGGGGGCCACGTCGGTCTGGTAGGCGGGCCTATCGACCACGACTCCCTTCTTGGTGTCCGGACCCAGCACGAGCAGCATGATGTGCCGGCAACCCTCACAGAGATCGCCGTGCTCGGCGAACCCCTCACGAACGCCGTCGAGGTGGTACCCGTGGTCATTCGTCAGAATCAGGGTCGTATGGCCCTTGTAGTAGGGGTCCGCCTCGATCGCTTCCCAAAGCTGGGTCAGGAGTCCGTCTTGGTGCTCGACGGCCTTTGTATGCCAGTCCCAATGTCCGCTGTGCGCCAGGTGGTCCGTAGCACCGAAGTTTGCGAAGACAAGTCGGGGGCGGTCCCGCTTCAGGGCGTCGAGGAGCTTGGCAAGGACGTCGGAGTCGTTTTGAAGTGTGCTCTCTCCGATGTCGATTTCGAACTTAGGCTCGAACCGATTCGAGTAACCGGGGAAGGACGTTGTAGGGTCGTACGCGTATCGGCCCTTTCCGAAGAGAACCCACACTTTCTCTGCCGCGACGTTTTGCTCGTCGGCGAGATAGTCGAAGATCGTGGGCATTGTTTGGCGTGCCCCCCGGTTTCGCATCTTCTGCCATGTTCCCGTGGCGAGCGTCGAGTGTCCGGCCTTCGTAATGGTCACGCCGTTGTTGTAGAAGTGACTGTAGAGCGTCCCTTGAGGACGCAACTCCTTCCAAAGGCGGGGGATGAATCGATGCTCCGGGTCACCAAACGTCCTCTCCCAAGAAACGCCATCCATGACGGCGATCACGACGTTCTCCGTCTGATAAGGTCCCGCGGCTCTTGCGGGTACGCCGACAAACGCCAGAGCAGCAAGCAACCACTGTGCGCGTCTCATGGCCTCCCCCTCATCGCGATCCTCCCCAGAACCGGGTTTTCGGACCTTTTAATCGATATTGCTCAACATGTCAACACTTGACTACTTAGGAACCCAGCTGCTATCCAAACTAGTGAACAATAGCATTGCTCAACACGTCCGATGTGGCATATGCTGGCGAGTGATAGGGTTCGGGCTCGCCGGCAGCAGCACCCGATAGGCCGTCTCCCGGCATGCTTTGGGAGGGGATGTCATGACCAAGCCATCGTGCGCGCTTAGAGCATTGCGCCCGGTCGTCCTCTTTGCCCTGAGCCTGCCCGTCGCGTGTCTACTCTGGAGCGCTCTGCGCGCCCAAGACTCCACACCCAATCCGTACGACGCCAAAGCCCATTACCGCAAGCAAGAGTTCATGATCTCAATGCGCGACGGCGTCAAGCTCTACACGGCGGTTTACCTCCCACTCAAGCAGGAACCGGCCCCGTTCCTCCTGTTTCGCACGGTTTATGGTGTTGGAGCTTACGGACCCGACCAATTCGCCCACCAGATGGGGCTTTCCGACCAGTCTCATTCGATAGAGGACGAAGGCTTCATTTTCGTTCGTCAGGACGTTCGCGGGAAGTTTCGCTCGGAGGGTGCATTTGGCACCATGCGGCCGATCTTGGCTGAGAGGCACGGAACGCAAACGGACGAGAGCACGGATACCTACGACACGATCGAGTGGCTGCTGAAGAACGTCTCCGGCCACAACGGCCGTGTGGGCCTCTGGGGCATCTCGGCGTCCGCGACTCAAGTGCTCTACGGAATGATCTCCCCGCACCCGGCGATTCGAGCCGCCTCTCCTCAGGCGCCAGCGGTTGACATGTTTATCGGAGACGACTTCCATCACAATGGCGCGTTTCGCCTCTCCTACACGTTCTTTTGGCTCTCCCGGAACGCTCGGGTCCGTAGCGGTCCGTCAGACTCGGAAGGGCGTCCTTTCGACATGGGCACGCCGGACCAGTACCGGTTCTATCTCGATATGGGCCCGCTCAGGAATGCGAACGCTAGGTACCTCCACGACCAGGTTCCTCTGTGGAACCAATACATGGAGCACGGCAGCTACGACGAGTTCTGGAGCAGTCGCAACATGCTTCGGCATCTGGTCAAGATTCCCTTTCCTGTTCTTACCGTCGCTAGCTGGTTTGATGCTGAGGACTTCTATGGCCCGATGAGCGTCTATCGACAACTCAAGACCACTTCACCGGACGCCCGCAGATACCTCTTCGTCGGGGCCTTCGAACACGGCGGCTGGAACGAACATCCCGACGGCAATTCACTAGGAAACCTCAGGTTCCAGGGCGACCCAGCCGTCTTCTTCCGCGAGAAGGTCCAACTGCCTTTCTTCCGACACTACCTAAAGGACAAGGGACCGCTCGACCTGCCTCCCGTCCTCGCATACGAGACCGGCGTGAACGAATGGCGGAACATGACCGAATGGCCGCCGCAGACGACCGAGAAGCGCTTGTTCCTGCGGGAGAACCACGGCCTCTCCTTCGATCCTCCCACGCAAGCAGGGGTCGCATACGACGAATACGTCAGCGATCCCGATCACCCCGTGCCGTTCACAGTGGAAGTGCGCCGCAACCCCGGTCAACTGTGGATGGTGGAAGACCAACGCTTTGCGGCCACCCGCCCCGACGTACTTGCCTACGAGAGTGAGCCGCTAGCCGAGGACCTCGTGGTAGCGGGCCCGCTCACGGCGCAACTAGTCGTATCAACCTCCGGGACGGACGCTGACTACATCGTCAAGTTGATCGACGTCTACCCAGGCAACGCGCCCAACGACTCTCCTAGGGCCTGTGGCCCGCCCATGGGTCACTATCAGCTCATGCTCTCCGCCGAGGTCTTGAGAGCAAAGTTTCGGGAAAGCTTTGTCAAGCCGGAGCCGATGAAGCCTGGAGTTCCAACTGGGCTGACGATCCACCTCCCCGAGCGCCTCCACCGTTTCCGGAAGGGTCATCGTCTCATGGTGCAGATCCAAAGCACGTGGTTCCCCATCATCGATCGGAACCCACAGCAGTTCGTCGACGTCTATAGCGCCAAGGAGGCGGACTTCCAGAAGGCCGCCCAGCGTGTTTACAGGAGCGGCGACCATCCGTCATACCTTACGCTCCCGCTCCTAACCGACGGCAACAGCGCTTCCGGAGGAGGCCATTGAGCGGTGAGAGCGGGAGAGCGTGTGACACAAACGGCTCCGGTGGGTACGATTGCAAATGGCGTAGGCGGCTGACACACACCGCTGGGTACCAGCTGCGAATTGGACGGGACCACTTCGGGGCGGGACGCGCCAAGTTCCCCCGGCTGGCGCTGGCAGCACACCTCGAGGGGCCGGGTCAGAGGCCGCGCTACTCCTGTGTGGTGTCCACGAGCGACCAGTATCCTGCTCATAAGCTCTAAGCGTGCAACACCCGCAATCGACAGACTGTTCTTCCAGTAGAACTCAACGGGTTGGTGAGGTCGGGTCCGCCGTGTGCCCCAATCCGCGCTGGTGCTGGATGTCCACTAACGCGGAGCGCTTCCCGAGATGTCCCCAGGCGAGCAGAGCGTGACAATGCGATTCCTCCTTGCCGCTTTGAGTGTTCTGTGCCTTGTTGATGACAATGGGAGTCAGCGAGAGCCAGTCGTTGGGCATACGTCACAAGACACCCTCCCCGGCCTGAAAGAGTGCCTCCAGCGTGAACTGGTGCCAAGGGGCTTTGCCGGCGCGGTGCTGGTGGGGGATCGTGATGCGACGCACTTTCAGCAGAGCTACGGCCAGGGCCTCACCTCCGAGACAAAGTTCTATATCGCGTCGATTTCGAAACAATTTGCCGCCATCGCGGTGCTGAAGCTCCAGGAGGGGGGCCGACTCAGCGTCGCAGACGAGATCTCGAAGTTCCTGCCGGCCGTACCTGTGGACAAGACGCATATCACGCTTCATGAATTACTGACGCACACCTCCGGCTTGCCACAGCAGTATGCTGCTGATGGCATCGTCGACCGCGGGGCGGCAATTCGGGCGGTCTTGGCCGAACCCTTGCAATCCGCCCCAGGCGAAAAGTTTCGCTATACCAATGACGGCTACAACCTCGTGGCGGCGATCATCGAGATCACTGCGCGCCAACCGTACGAGGCCTTTCTTAGGCGCGAACTGCTAGACCCCATCGGTCTGGCCGACACAGGCTTTTGGGGCGAACCGACGACTCATGGCGCACTAATCGCTCCCACCATGCGCCCGATTGAGCCCACGCCGAATTGGGGATTCCGCGGGGCCACTGGAATGTACTCAACCACGACTGACCTGTATCGCTGGACCCGCGCCTTGCTTGACCACCGGATCCTTTCGAGTGCGACCACGAACACGCTCTTGCAGCCCTATGTTTCGACGTCCGCTGGCGACTATGGCTACGGCTGGTTCACCTCCGCGACGCCCCAAGGCAATAAGCTGTGGACGGCGGGTTACGAGGACTTTGGTCACAGCGGCATTGTCACTGCGTATCCAGGGGGCAGAATAAGCGTGGTACTTTCAAGTGCTGGAGAGGTAGGGGGCAAGCCGGCCCGAGACGTCGCGAATGCAGCGATCGACCGTGCGCTCTTTGGGCCAAGCTCGCAGTGCGGTTCGAACCCGATCATCGAGGCGCTCGATTCGACCAAGCACCTCGTGCCCTACAGCGTGAGCCTTGAGGTCACGACCTACGCGGGACGAAAAGGGGTGCGGCTCTTGAACCAGCCGCCGCTCGGCTCGGATACGATGGCGGTCGTTCAAGGAACCGACTTACAGGACGGCACGATTGATGTGGACGTAGCCGGCAAGCCTGTCGCGGGTGCGTCCACGGGCGCTCGGGGCTTTATCGGGATTGCGTTTCGGATCGGCACCAATCCAGCGGAATACGAATGCTTCTACCTGCGCCCCACGAACGGGCGTGCCGACGACCAACTCCGCCGGAATCACTCAACACAGTACATCTCCGCACCGAAGTTCGACTTTGACCGCTTTCGCCGAGAGGCACCAGGTGTGTACGAGTCATACGTCGACCTGATACCCGGAGCTTGGACGCACATCCGTATCGTGGTGCGGGGGCAGTCCGCCAAGCTCTTTGTCAACGGAACCAGTCAGCCCGTTCTGATCGTCAACGACGTCAAACACCCCGCGCGCTCCGGGCCCGTCGGCTTGTGGATCGGGGACGAGACCGATGGCTATTTCAGCAATTTGCGAATAGAACCTGAGGGGTGAAGACCCGCGCCGGTCCGAAATCGGTGCGGGGGCTGCCGCTAAAGCCTTGGAGGCCAGCCAGTGACGCGATCCCTCCACGACGTCCAGACGCCCGCTGTCCTTGTGGATCTCGATATCCTGCAGCGCAACGTCTCACGGATGGCGGAGGCCGCTCGCCGGTGCGGAGTTGCGCTGCGGCCCCACGCCAAGACGCACAAGGTTCTCGAAGTCGGGCGGATGCAGATTGTGGCGGGTGCCCGCGGCCTCTGCCTGGCAAAGCCCAGCGAGGCCGAGGTTTTCGCCGCCGCGGGCTTCGACGACATCTTTCTGGCCTACCCGATCGTCGGGCATGACAAGGGGCGGCGTCTCCTCGCTCTTGGGGATCGGCTTCGTTTGACCGTAGGCGCGGACAGCTTGGAGGGGGCTCGGACGCTGGGGGACGTGTTTCACGCTGCGGGCCGGCGTCTCGACATCCTTCTTAAGATCGACGTCGGCTCGCACCGCGTCGGCGTTCCTCCGGAAGACGCGATTGAGATGGCGCGTCGGCTCGTGGAGCTCCGAGGCCTGCGACTACGGGGCGTTTTCACTCATTCTGGCCTCGGCTATCACTCGATGACGCCGGAAACGGTGGTGGAGGCCGGCCAAAGCGAGGGCCGGATCATGGCCGAAGTCGCCCAAGCCTTGCGGAACGAGGGTCTTCCGGTGGAGGAGGTCAGCGTTGGCTCCACCCCCACCGCGCTCTCCGCCATGGCTGTGGGCGGTGTGACGGAATGCCGGCCCGGAACCTACGTCTACCAAGACGCCTCTCAAGTGAACCTCGGTACGTGCAGTCTCGAAGACTGCGCGCTGACTGTTCTCACGACCGTGGTTAGCGTGCCCGCCCGCGACCGGGCAGTCGTCGACGCCGGCAGCAAGACCCTATCCAGCGATCAGCTACGACCGCAAGTCGGTGGCCATGGCTGGATTGTCGGTCGGCAAAGCCGGGTCCAGCGTCTGAGCGAGGAGCACGGCGTCATAGACTTGGTCGAGGGGGAATCCTTGCGTGTCGGCGAGCGCGTGCGCATCCTGCCCAACCACGCCTGCGTCGTCTCGAACCTCCATGACGAGATCCTGGCGGTGCGCGAAGGCCAAGTCGAAGCAGTGTGGAAGGTTGCCGCTCGCGGACGGGTCCAGTGACGACCCGTCAAGTCTGATCGCCCCCGGGAATGGCTAGCGGCGGTCCGACGGGCTGAAACGTCGTCTGCCTCTTCTACCTGCTCTCTGCCGCTTCGTGGCAGAGGAGCTGACCGGTCTTCAGGCCGTCTTCGACCGCAGCCGGCTTAAGGTCGGACTCCTGGCCGAGAGTCTTCCAAACGGGGTCGCTTCTAAACCAATTGAGCCAATTGGTAGAGAGCACTGGATCGAATCCCCGGGCGTCTAGGCGCAGCTGCGAAGGCTTCAACCCAAACAACCGGGGTGGCGTAAATGACCTAGGTCCCGGCAGCCCCGGGCCCTATAGGCAGAGCCGTCGTCGCACGGCCCACACAGAAAAGTCATGAAACTTTCACAACGCACCACAATCATGCGTCGAGAAAACGGGAAGAACTGGCCAAGGCTGTTCCACGTGAGTTCCACTGGTCAAGGCCCGGAAACGGCCGGCGGCGTGTGAGCCGGGCAGCAGGAGTGACGTCTCCTTGGGAGGCTTCCATTGATCACCAATAGCCAGAGTCGGCAAATGAGTCTCGTGGCCCTGGGGCTGCTACTCCTGACGTCCGCTTCCGCCGTCGGGCAGGAGCGCTACGGCAGCATCAAGGGTCACGTTGCTGACCACAGCAACAACCCCTTGCCCGGTGCCTCGGTTCGGGTGGATCCGGGAAACGCGACCGCGGTGACGGACCGCGAGGGCGGGTTTCTCATCGGGAGCCTGGCTCCCGGCAACTACAAGGTCTCGATCGCATACGTCGGGTTCGTAACGGACACCCAGGACGTGGTCATGACCGCGGGGGCCCAGGTCAAGATCGAGTGCAAGTTAAGGCCCGCCGTGAACGTCTCCGAGGAGGTCACAGTCACGGCTTCGCGGTCGCGGGGCGAGGTCGAGGCGCTCAATCAGAAGAAAAACGCTGACAACATCGTGGACATCTTGCCGGCGGAGGTGATCACAAGCCTCCCCAACGCGAACGTCGCCGATGCCATCGGTCGTCTGCCCAGCGTGTCCCTCGAGCGTGACGAAGGCGAGGGCAAGTACGTGCAGGTTCGAGGCCTCGAATCACGGTATACGAACGCAACGATCAACGGGGCCCACATCCCCAACGTGGAAAGCTTCGGTCGTAACCTGAAGCTCGACGCAATTCCCTCGAGTCTCTTGGGCCAGATCGAGCTCCACAAGACGATCTCCCCTGACCAGGACGGGGATGCCATCGGTGGCTCCGTCAACCTCGTGACGAAGATCGCTGGAGATCAGCCGTCATTCAGCATCGGAACTCAAGGGGGTTACGTCGACCTCCAGGGTGGTCGGTATACGTACCAAGTCGACGCCACCTATACCAACCGATTCGGGCCCGACAAGAACCTGGGTCTCGTTCTCGGGGCCACGTATGACTGGAACGGCCGCGCGATCAACGACGTCGAGCCCGCGCCGGGGACTGGCAACCTCCCCGACGGGACCCCCTTCGCGAATTTCATGGGCGCAGACTTCCGGGACTACCGGTACAAGCGCAGCCGTCTCGGGTTCGCGGGAGGCCTCGATTACCGGCTCTCGCAGGACTCCTCTTTCTATCTCCGTGGGCTTTACGCGGACTTTCACAATTACGGCGACGTGTTCGTTAACACGGCGACTGCGGGTACCTTCCTCACGCCGACCCTCACGGATAACTCCGGAGGCTTCTCCGGCTACTCTCAAATTCGGACTCACGCAGAGGAGACGTACAGCGTCTCGGCCGGCGGTAAGCACAATCTTGGCACCGCCTTCCTCGACTACAATCTCTCCTACTCCCACGCTCGTCAGACGGGCGGCTTCGTGACCACACCCTTCAGCGGCCCTTCGGCGGCCTTTATGGTGAGCCCAAGCATCTTGTACTTCCCGAAATTCACGGCGCTCGGTGGCGTGAACCAGCTCGATGCAACTCAGTACTCCGTGTCCGCCTACCAAGTCATCGACAACACAACGCCCGACCGCGATGCCGCCGTCGCGCTTAACGTGGCCTTTCCGTACAGGAACGGTGGGGGCGAGTTCAAGATTGGCGCCAAGTACCGGGACGAGGACAAGTCGAACCAGCAGAACAACAAGAATTTCAGTGCCACCGGCAACCCGGCGCTCCTCTTGAGCCAGGCGCCGGGGGATCTCAACGACCCGCACTACTACTTTGGCTTCTACCCTCACGGGCCGAACCTGGACTTCAATGCGGCCCAGAACTTCTTCAACCAAAACCCCGGTGCCTTTGTCGACCTCGTGAGCCAGGACCACTCCCGCAACGATGGCAACAACTACGACGCGAAGGAGAAGATCGCTTCCATATATGCGATGAACACGATCAAGTGGGGACAGATCCACTTGGTAGCCGGAGTGCGGGTAGAGCACACCGACGCGTCCTACAGCGGGTTCCAGGTTCACTTCGACGGCAGCGGAAACTGGGTCGGGACCACCCCTACAGGAGCCGACAACAAGTACACGAGCGTCTTGCCGAGCGTCCAAGTGCGGTACGAGATCGACCCCAACACGAACCTGCGCGCGGTCTACGGGTGGGCGATCGCACGTCCCAACTACGCCGACCTTGTTCCTTCCCTCGTCATTACCGACCGGCGCAATCAAGTGGCCGCGGGAAACCCGAACCTGAAGCCGACCAAGGGGCAGAGCTATGACCTGCTCTTCGAACACTACCTGACGACAGTCGGGGTGATCTCGGCCGGAGCCTTTTACAAGGATCTCAAAGATCCCATTTATCCCGGTTCAGGCACGACCCTCGTCTCGGGTCCCTTCGCCGGATTCCAGCAGATACAGCCCATCAACGGCCCGAGCGCGAAGGTGTGGGGCTTCGAGACGGCGTGGAACCAGCACTTCAGCTTTCTCCCCGGCCTCCTGAACGGCCTCGGAATCGCAGCGAACTACACCTACACGGATTCGAAGGCAACATTTGATCCCTCGACAGGCCGGACGGGGACGGCCCGCCTCCAGCGCACGACGCCCAACGAGTTCAACGTGGGACTGACCTATGACAAGGGCGGGTTCTCACTGCGCGCTGCGGTCACCTACAACGCGGCGACCCTCTTCTCCTACGTCTACACGGACGGGGCGCAGGGTGGTCTCACGGGGCCGAATGGTGACATCTACCTCTATCCGCACACACAGATCGACGCGCAAGCGAGTTACACGTTCAAGAACGGCTTCCAGGTGATCGTGAGCGGCTTGAACCTGAACAACGAGGTGTTCGGCTTCTACGTTGGCAGTCCACAGTGGAATATCCAGCGCGAGTTCTACGGACCCACGATCGGGGTCGGATTCAGGCTGAATCGTTAGCAAGCCCACCCGCGGACGGTCGAGGGCGACAGCCCTAGCGAATGGCTGCCGCCGACGGGTGTGGACTCGCCCATCGGTGCCTGAGGAAAGGCCCCACGCCCTGACCGCCTAGTTTCGGCTTATGACGACTTCTCGGTGAGGGTCAGGTCGTTCACCACTTGGCGGACGCCGGGAACCACCTCGGCAAGGCGTGCGGCCAGCAGGCGCTCGGCTTGGGACCGCACGGAGCCTTCGATGTGAACCAAGCCCGCTTCGCTTCGCACCTGGATTCGAGCCAGATCGAAAGCGCCGGTCGTATACAGCTCGAACTCGACCCTACGCGCAAGCCTGTCCTCCGGACCGCCGGTTTGGCTGCGTGTGTCGATTTCGTTCCGCACGTGGTCGGCGCCAACGGCCGCCTGGGCGATCTTCTGCGCCCCTGCCCGCTCCAGCTCGCTTTCCACCCAGCCGCGCAGAATGACGATGCCGTGGTCAACGTCTACCTTAAGGCTGGCACTAGCGAGGAGTGGCTCGCGCCGGAGGCGTTCCTGTAGCGCCACCTGGGTCTCGAGGTCCGCGATCCGCTGCAGGAGCGTCTCTTCATAGCCAGTCGTTGCCGCCCGGGGGTCTATCACGAGCTCGTTCTGCACGCCGGCAACGCCGGGAGTGTCGGCGGCGATTGCCTCGATGATCGAGCGCGCTTCTTGGGTTGGGACGCGGCCAGCCAGGGTCACGACGCCTGCATGGGCGTCGACATCGATCTTCATGCCGGAGACTCGACGCGAGAGTCCCAGGGCGCTCCGTACCCGCGCCTTCTGGGCCGCATCTATCGAGGTCTCCCGGACGGTCGACAACTTCTTGCCGATCTCACGCAGGTCGAGCCGGTCGGCGTAGGCAAGCACGCCCACGCCTCCGGCCAGGATCAAAGCCAGGGCGATGAGCCAGCGCCGCCGGCGAGCCGGCGGCGGCGTCTTGCTCGCGAAAACAGGTCGGGTGTCTTCTGTCATCTTGGGACCTTCTTTCTGTCCTCAGGCAGCCTGATCGGAGCGCCCGGTAGTTCCCGCCTTCCTTGAAGGTCGCTCATTCCGAGCCGCGGGACTGTGACCTGCGTCATGTCTCGCCTAATGTGATCCAGAGCACAACGGGTTCCCCTTGTCACCAGCCTCCCGCCGTGGTTGCTCCTTCAGCCGGGCTTTTAGTCCTACGAGCGCTACGACCGGCGACCCATGGAAGACACACGCCTCCAATCCCCAAGCAGATCAGCAACTTGAAGCGCCCTCGAAGCTTCCGGCCCAGCAATGATCAGACCTATAGCCGGGTGGAACCGCGCCGGTGCCCCGGTGAGCCACAGGCTAACCGGGGATTAGGACACTACTTGTGAGACTCCTTATGAGCTTCTTCGGTGTGCTCGTGAGCCTGCTTGCTGTGCTCGTGGGCCTTCTTCGCGTGCTCCAAAGCGGTCTTCTCATCCCCCGCTTCGTGATGAAGAGCCGCCA
>DATMML010000073.1 GCA_035570235.1 Vicinamibacteria bacterium
CTGCCTGGGTCGAGAGGAACGCCTTGAGGTGGTCCACGTCCCTCTTCGACCCGACCATCTCTGCTGCCTCCGCGATCCACACGCCGGTCGTGTGCTCTATCGTCTCCTTCGAGGACTTGTCGAGGGTCAGGGTCTGGGAGAACCACTCGCCTTTAGGGCAGAGGGCTTGGACGGCGTTGCTCTTGTCGAGACCCTGCTCGGACTCCAGGACGACCAGCTCGTCGAACTTGGAGCCGGGCCTGCGGATCCGCCTCACCGCGGCCACGAGGAACAGCAGCCCCACGGCGCGGACGTACTCCGTGTCGGCGGCCTTGCCGTAGGTGACCAGCCACCTCTCTGCGCGCGGCGTGCCGTCCCACGTCAGCGAGTCGAGGTAGTCGCGGACCGGGTGGAAGTCGTCCGTCGCGGCCATTAGGTGGACGACGTCTGAGAACAGGCTCTTGTCTGGCCGGAACTTGAGACCGTCGTCGAAGCCGAGCCAGAGGCGGAGCATCATCTCGTCATCGAGTGGGACTCTCTTGCCGTCCCCGGTCTCCACGATCCTGCGGTTCGAGAATCGGTCGAGGCGGGGCCGCGTCTGGACGATCCTGAACGCCCGGCGGATGTTCTCGGGGGACTTGCTGATCTTGCCGTCATCGCCGGCGAGCAGCTTCTCCTCGGGCGCCTTCTCGACCGCGCGCCTCGCGAGGTCCTCCAGGTCCCGCTCCCCCCAGGGCTCGCGGCCCGGCTCGTCCGGGCACCGGAGCACGTCCACGCGGAGCTGGGCGAGCACGTCCTCGTACTGGAGTCCTCGGCACGCGTGCATCCACGCGCGGTTCCGGAGCCACACGTCCTGGTGTCCGGGCCGGATCGGGGCCCCGTCCTCTGGCAGCGCGGCGGTCCTCGTGCGGTCCTTCGGCTTCTCTTGCGGTTCCTGCCCGAGGAGTCCCAGCACCGCATCCGCTAGCCCCGGCAGCTCCTTCGTGGGGTCCCCCTCGGCCGCCGTCCCGGTCAGGGTGACGAAGAGCCCGAGGCTGGAGACCTGGGGCGGGGAGTGTTTGAACGACACCTCCAGGGACCGCGGGCCGCGGAAGAGGGCGCGGAGTCCTCTTCCGGAAGGGGACGTGTCGGTATAGCATCCCGCCGACGTTACGAGGTCGACAATCTTCTTGGCGTCGTCGGAGACCGGGGTTCCGCCGTCCTCCTGGAAGCACCCGTCGAGGTCGAGGGCGGCGTATCCTTCTCCAAGTACGAGGACGAAGCCGATCCCGCCGCCGATCTTCGAGGCAACCTTCCTGGCCTCGTCGAGGGTCAGGTACGGCGGTTCCTGCCAGGCTTCGAGCTTGCGGCCCTCCTCCCCGGTCGGCGGTTTTCTACCCGGCTCGTCGTCGTGACGCTTCCACGCGAGGAACCGCGCCGGGAGTTGGGAGAGTTGGGGGAGGGCTGCGGCGGTGGGGTCCGGAAAGGTCTCTAACGGCCCGGACCGTTTTAGTTTAGCACGAGGCGCGACCGGATTCGCGGGGACTTGCGCGGGGTGCGGGGCGCTCACCGGCCTCCCGGGGGTAACGACAGGGTTCGGGATCATGACCCGAGGCACTTCAGCTTCCGGTCAGTAGTCTTCGTTTCCGGCACGTTCCACCTCTTGTGTGTTGGGGCGCGCCTGCGCCCGTGTTTTAGCGGTTCGCCTCGACGCGCGGCACGAGCCGCACCGCCGTGGCAGTTGGTACTCCAGCTTCGCCATCCGCAGCTGTTCTCCCAAGTTGATCGAGAACGCCCGGCCGCAGTCGAGGCACAGGCGCACGAGGTCCAGGGGCCGGGCGCACTTCTCGCAGCACTCGCTCACGGCCTCTCCCTCAGCGCCTCCCGCGCCCGGGCGACCGCGTCCTCGAGGCTGGTGCGGCGGCGCGTCCCGGAGAGCGCGTAGCCCCTCATGGCCTCGCGCCACGCCGAGGCGCAGCGGCCCCGATGCACGACGTACGAGCGCGCGAACGTGGTCCATGCCTCTTGGTCGGCCGGGGATGTCGGCCGGTCGCAGACGAGGCAGCGAGGTTGGCGCGCGGTCACGACTTCACCGGCGCCCTGCCGCCCCCGACGGGGCGTGACGCGACCCAGGCCGTGAGCTCCGACTCCAGCCAGGCCACGCGGTTCTCGGTGACGAGCCTGCGCCTGGGCGCGAGGCCCGCCCTCTCCAGGAGGTGCCAACGGGTACGCGACACGGAGGTGATCCGACGCCGCTCTGCCTCCGGCACGAGGCGGTCAGGAGTCATCGGGCGTCCTCGGGCTTCCGCCGGGCGGCGACGTACTCGTCCGCCGACTCGGCGTAGAGCGTGAGGAGCGGACCATCGTACGAGACGTACTTCGCGAGGGTGGCGAAGTTGATGAGGGTCGCCTCCGTCAGGCGGAAGGCTCTCCCCATAAAGGCCTGAGCGAGTGGTCCGGCACCGAGCCGGGAGGCGAGGGTCCCTTCGCCTACGAACTTGAAGTCGAGGACCGCCTGCTTGAAGGGTCGTGCGACCTTGACGAGTGGGGAGAAGACCGGATTGACGGAGCCTTCGGCCACGTGGCGCGCCTCCAAAACAAGTGCGACGTTTCGGTTAGCGCGTGGCCGAACGGGGTTACGCGGCGACGCTTTAGAGAGGCGGTCGAGCCAATTTTACCCTTGCCCCAGGCGTACGAAAGGCTAGGTCTACTGTGCCGCTTTTTTCAATGCGACCGTAGGTTGCTAGCCCCGCCGGCCTCTCTACGACTCTTCCCCGGGCGCTGCACCCGGGGTTAACTACATTATATAACCTCTGGGCGGCGTGCGGGGTCTTTCTTGCCGGTTACGCGCGCCGGAGGGCCTCTGTACCCAAACACCTCCTCCTTCTCCTTCCTCGAAACGGCCGGCGGGGTAAAAAACGGGCCCGCAACCGGCTGAGCCCTAGAGTTCCGTTAACGAAACTCTGTTACACTCGCCCGCATGGGGACGGGCAGGCCGCGGCGGGACGAGACGCCGACGCTGGTCCTCGGGGTCAGGCTCAACCGGCGGGAGCGCGAGGTCCTAGAGCGACTCAGGGCCGCCCGGCGAGGCACCCGCTCGCACCTGGTCAGGGAGGCGATCGCGCGGGGCGTCGCGGCGATCTTGGAGGACGAGAGCCACCCCGGGGCCGTGCGGGTCCCACTCACCGCGCGCCAGGTGGAGAGCCTGAGGCGGTTCGCCCGGGGCCGTCCCCTGGCTGACGTGGCCAGGCGCGCGGTCCAGCAGGGCCTCGTTGAGATGAGGGCCACGGAACGCAGGACCCGGGGCGCGTTCCGGGGGAAGAAGAAGCGCCGGAGATTGCCGGGGGCATGAGTGGGTCGTCTGGGCTCCGTGTCCAACGATTCGCGGCCGTAGCCTACCGGTACGCGCGCGCGAGCGCCTCCTGGACCAGGGCCACGTCGACGATGGCGTAGCGGCGGAACGTCTGCGCCGACTTCCAACCGCAGACGGCCATCACGACGTGCTGGGGAACGCCGAGCCGGACCATCCTCCGCGCGGACGACCGCCGGAGGTCGTGGACCGTCTTCCCCGGCTGCCCCGCGGCCCGGCACGCGCGCGCCCAGGCCCGGTGGCCGATCCGGGCGGGGGTCCCGTCCTCCCGGGAGAAGACCCAGGGTGAGACCACGCCCCTCGCCCTCAGGTCGTCCCTGGTTCCCTGCCGCCGCCGGATCAGGGCGACCAGGCCGGGGATCGGGCCGTAAGGCACGACTCGGGCGGTGCCCGTCTTACTCGTCTCGATCCTGACCGTCTGCGCGGCCGGGTCAACCCCGTCCCAGGTCAGGCCCTCCGCCTCGCTCCGGCGCCAACCCGACCACCAGAGGAACTCCACCAGGTCCGCCGCGTCCTCCGGCAACCGGGAGCGCACGGCCTCGAACTGCTCCTCGTCGAAGAACACCCGCCGCGCGTTGTCCAAGCGGAGCGACTCGAAGTCGGGGACCACCGGGAGGAGGCCCCGGCGCCGGGCGAGGCGCAGCGCGCGACGGAGCCACGCCAACTCCAGGTTGACGGTCCCCCTGGCCGCTCCTTCCCCGAGCCGAGCGGCGGCGTACCGGGAGACCGTGTCGGCGGTGACGTCCCGGACCCTGGTCTTCGCGCCGAGGCCTCGCTCTAGGGAGGTGAACCGGGGGCCGACCTTGGAGGACGCGCGGCCGTTTGCTGTGTGGTCCTCCTCGACCAGGCGCCGGAGGTCGGACACCAGGAGGGGCGCCCCGGAGAGGGCCCCCTGGCCCGACGCGCGGACCCGTTCGAGGAGCAGGTCCCCGGCGTGCTTCTTGACGGAGGTGCGGGCGGACTCCCGGACGGTCCGCCCCCCGGCCCGGTACGCCATCCACCAAGTTCGGCCCCTCTGGTAGAGACCGCCCGTCCCACGAGGTCGCCTCACCGCTCACCTCCCTAACCCTATTCTAGCACTAGTTTACAGGTAGGTTACGTGAGCGTCTCTAAACTGTTAAAATCAAAGGTATTATATCTATAGACAGATTATGAATTATACACTACCCCGGACGCAAGCCCTCTCTTCCGACCCTCGCTCCTGGCCGGGGAGGATCGCACCCGGGCCCGGATCTTCCTGTGCCACCTGGGTTTGGTCTGCCCCCCTCGAGTCGGTGTCATCGACGAGCCTCTGATGATTCCCGCGCCGCGTCCGCCAAAACTCGGGGCGCATTCCCTACGCTTCACGTGCTTGTGCCACCGGTCCAGCGCCCGCCAAGTGTGGACGAGTCCGCGTGGGAAGGTACTACGAACGCACGCCGAGCCAGGTCCCAAATTGCCCCGGCGAGCTGGTGCTCGGCCAGAGCTGCCGGGGTTCGGGGGTGGTCGGGCGATCCCACGAGTGCATACGGGAATCGGGAGGGCCGCCCGTATGCCAAGGCCGCTCTGCGAGTATCTCCTCGAATTCAGCACCTCGGGAGCGCCCTGGTCGTTCCCACCCAGAGTAGCCTGGAACGCCTCCTCGGGGAGCAGAGCCCGGGCCGTGATACTCTGGCCACTGAGCATGCGCGGGAGGGAGTGCGGGAGCAAGCGCCCCGGCGCGGGCACGGAGCGGCCTCCGAGTTGACGCGGCGGAACGCGGTCTTGGGGGGCCTGTTGGTCCTCGTCTTGGCCGCCGGGCTCACCCTCTGGCTGCGCGACACCTCTCCCCCCCCTCCCCACGCGTCCACGCCTCCGTCCGGGGAGGAGCTGCCGCTCATCGATCTCGCCCGCCTTCAGGCCGACCGCCCGGCGCCGCGCGTGCGCCGGCGCGACCTCTTCGAGTTCGGTGCGCCCCCCACACCCCCCCCGACTCCCCGCCCGGTGGCCCCGCCCACTCCGGAGACGCTGGGCCCCTCCTCGCCCACCGCGCCGCCCTCTCCGCGCCTCCCGCCCTTGAGCCTCCGCTACATCGGCTCCCTCGAGAACGCGCGGGGGCTGAGAGTCGCAGTCCTCCTCACGGATCGCAACGAGGTCCTGACCGGCCAGGCGGGGGAGGTCCTGGCCAACCGCTACCGGATCGCCCGGATCGGCTTCGAGTCCGTGGACCTCGAGGAGGTGGGCACGGGCCAAGTGCGCCGGCTGCCCTTGCGGGGGAACTGACCTCGGTATTTGAAGCCTAGATCTCGATCGTCCCTTCCAGATAGGGGACGACCCTCCCCGCGATCTTTACGCGGTCACCCCGGTCCTCGCAAAGCAGCTCACCTCCCCGCGGTGAGACCTGCAGAGCATGAAGCCGCGGCTTGCCCAGGCGCCGGGCCCAATAGGGCACCAGAGTGCAGTGAGCCGAGCCCGTTACCGGATCCTCGGGGACGCCCTGACGAGGGGCGAAGAAGCGCGAGACGAAGTCGACCTCCTGGCCGGGGGCCGTCGCGATCACCCCGAAGTACTCGAGCTCGGCCAGCTGGTCCTGGTTGGGCCGGAGGGCACGGACCTCCTCCTCCCCATCGAATACCGCCATGACGTCCCGCGCCTTCCACACCTCGCGCGGCTTGCGGCCGAGGGCCATAACCACGGCCTCGGGAGCGGGAAGGGACTGGGGGGGCCGGGCCGGAAAATCGAGGGCCAGGAGGTCCTCGTCCCGGGTCACCATGAGGGGCCCGCTCTTGGATTGGAACGAGACGGCCGTCGACCCAGGCTCGAGGGAGGTCATGACAACGTGGGCCGAAGCCAGGGTGGCGTGCCCGCAGAGATCCACTTCGGTGGCGGGGGTGAGCCACCGGATCTCGTACTGACCGCCCCCTCCCACCAGAAACGCGGTCTCCGAGAGGTTGTTCTCCGCCGCGATGGCCTGCAGAGTGTGAGTGTCTAGCCAATGTTCCAGGGGCACGACCGCCGCGGGATTGCCGGCAAAGACCCGACTGGTGAAAGTGTCAAGATGGTACAAGGCGAGCTTCATTTCTCTATTGTGCCCCCGCTCACGATGCTTTCGCCCATGTTCAATTCCAAGAAGAGCGCTCCTTCGATGGGGTTCGGCCGGTAGGGCGCGATCCGCCGAAAGCCCAGGCTCTGGTACAGGCCGATGGCTCCCTTCATCGACGGCACGGTGTCGAGCCGCATGCGGGCATAGCCGATCCTTCTCGCCTCCGCGATGATCGCGAGGGCCAGGCGCCGGCCGATGCCGGAGCCGCGGGCCTGGGGGCGCACGTAGAGACGCTTCATCTCCGAGGTCTGGCCGTCGAGCCGGCGCAGAGCCACGCAGCCCTCCGCCCCCCCCTCGCCCACGGCGAGAAGCAAGCAGCCGGTGGGCGGAGCGTACTCCCCTGGTAGGTCGCGGAGTTCCCGCTCGAAGTCCTGGAAGGCAAGGTCAAACCCCACGGTCGCGGCATACTCCGTGAACAGAGTGCGCACCTCCAGCAGTCGGTCGCCCCCGTGCGCGGACAGGATCATGCCCCAGTATCTCACCGCCGGATCGGGGGGTCGTAGATAATACGTGCGTCATGAACCAACCCCCGCTCAAGGAAGCCGGCGATGCCTTCGCCCGCTTCGTGCAACTCATCGCCCGCCTGCGGGCCCCCGGGGGCTGCCCCTGGGACCGGGAACAGACCCACGAGAGTCTGAAACCCATGACTCTGGAGGAGGCTTACGAGGTGGTGGAGGCCATCGACCACCGCGACGACCAGGAGCTGGCGGGCGAGCTCGGAGACCTCCTGCTCCAGGTGGTGTTCCACGCCCAACTCGCCACCGAAGGAGCTCGTTTCACGATCGCAGATGTCATCGAACGGGTTTTCGAGAAGATGGTCCGCCGCCACCCCCACGTCTTCGCCGACCATCCCGCGGCCACCCCGGGTGAGGTCCTCCGCAACTGGGAAGCCATCAAGGAGGAGGAGCGCGCGGGCAAAGGCAAGGGCAGCGACGCTTCGATGCTGGATAGCGTTTCCCGAGGCTTGCCCGCGACGATGGAGGCCTTCCAGATGACGACCAAGGTCTCCCGGGTGGGCTTTGATTGGCCAGACGCCACCTCTGTCCTCTCTAAGCTGGAGGAGGAAGTGGGGGAACTGAAGGAGGCGGTCGCCGCGGGGGAGGACCCGGCCGCGGTGGGAGAGGAGATCGGGGACCTGCTGTTCGTGATCGTGAACCTCTCCCGCCGCCTGGGGGTGGACCCGGAGAGCGCCCTCAAGGCCGGCAACCGGAAGTTCCGTCGCCGTTTTCGGTATGTGGAGGAGCAGCTGCGCGCGCGGGGCAAGAGACCCGCGGATTCCAGCCTTGAGGAGATGGACGGCCTTTGGAACGAAGCCAAAGGGCTGGAGGAAAAGCGAGCGGGCGACCACAGCGGGGCGAGGCCCCGCGGGGCAGATTAGGAGGTCGAGCTCCTCGGCGTGGCTAGCCTCGCGTCGTCCACGCCCGAATCCGCTCCTCCAGGCGCTGCCGGAGATCGGCGGGCAGCTTCGGCGGGTCACACTCCCGACAGAGACGGGCCAGATCCGCGAGGTCCCGATCGAGCTCGGAGCAGGGCGAGCAGTCCTTGAGGTGGGACCGGATCTCCTCGCACAGGTTCGGGGGCAGAGCGCCCTCCGCGAATTCGGTCAGCCGGCGCAGCAATTCGTCACAGCTCATGTCCGCCCCCGCCGGAAATGCTCACCAAGAAGGGACCGCAGCTTCAGGCGCGCCCGATGCAAGTGGACACGCACGGTGCCCGGCGGCATCCCCAGGATCGCCGCCACCTCCTCCGTCGGCCTCCCTTCCGCCTCCTTGAGCTCGAAGATCGCCCGCTGCGCGGGGGTGAGCGCGCCCAGGGCCTTTTCCAAGGCGACGCGGGTCTCTTTCCCTAGCAGGAGCGCGTCCGGCGGGC
This sequence comes from Vicinamibacteria bacterium, assembly GCA_035570235.1. NCBI lineage: Bacteria > Pseudomonadati > Acidobacteriota > Vicinamibacteria > Vicinamibacteria bacterium. Next base: position 8,259 of record DATMML010000073.1, read on the forward strand.
GGGCCCAGGAGGGCGCGCGGCCCATGTCCCCACCCTGGGGCGGCCGCGCCTCCGGATCATCCTCCGGCAGGGGGCCCTCGCGACCGCGCCTGCGAAGCAGGTCGATAGCCTTCGTAAAGACGATCCGGTGGAGCCAGGTGGCCAGGCTCGACTCACCACGAAAGCCGCTCTCCCGTTCGAGAGCCGTGGCAAAGGCCTCCTGAACGGCGTCCGCGGCCAGGTCAGGGTCGCGGGTGACGCGTAGGGCAAGGGCGTACAAGCGGTCGCCTTCCTCGAGCAGTGCCTTGGACAGGGCCTCCCGCCGAGAGGTCTCGGGAGCGGCCCCGCCCGGATCCATCAGCCGCGGACCGGCGCGGCGGCGAGCTGGCGGTCGAGGAGAGGGACCAGCTCCGATCGCGGCAGCGCCCCCACTCGTTGATCCACCACTTTCCCCTCCCGGAAGACGAGGAGGGTGGGAATCGATCGGATGTCGTAACGGGCCGCCAGCTCTTCGTTATCGTCCACGTTCACCTTCGCAACCTTGACCCGGCCCGCATACTCCACGGCCAGGGCGTCGATGGTGGGAGCGATCATCCGGCAGGGGGGGCACCAGATGGCCCAGAAGTCCACCAGCACTGGCTCCTTGGACCCGAGGACTTCCGCCTCCCAGTTCTCGCTCGTTAGCACGCACACATTTTCGCTCACCTTCAATACTCCAAGGGGAGCCCGAAAGCTCATGCCTTCGGCGGACTTCCCCCTACTTGGACGGGGACGGCCGCCCGTCGTTACAGTCTCCCGAGTCCGTCTGCGTCCCCCGGGCCTCGGCCCCGCCCGGAACGGGGCGCCGCCGAGCCCGCCTCCCCCACCCCATAGGCTGAGGGTCCGTCCTCCCCTGTCGGCCGTGCCCGAGTTCACCTTTGGAGGCTCTCCACTTCGCGGAGAGCCCCCTCCCGACCGGCCGCCCGTCCATTCGCCGGCGTCCCAGGACTCTTGACGCAGGGTAAGATCGTGCGGGAGGTAGCCATGGCGAAAGAGTTCACGACCGACATCAAGACCTTGCGCGAGCGGGCTCGAAAGCACATCGAGAACGGGGCGGTGACCGAGGGGTACAAGGCCGACCGCCAAACCGTCATCCATGTCCTCAACGAGTCCCTAGCCACCGAGATCGTCTGCGTGCTCCGCTACAAGCGCCACTACTTCATGGCGGTAGGGATCCATGCCCAGGCTGTCGCCGCGGAATTCCTGGAGCACGCGAACGAGGAGCAGGGCCACGCCGACCAGATCGCCGAGCGTATCACCCAGCTGGGGGGCGCGCCCAACTTCAACCCGGAAGGGATGCTCACCCGCAGCCACTCCGAATACAAGGAGGGAGAAACGCTGGTGGACATGATCAAGGAGGACCTCGTCGCGGAGCGGATCGCCATCGACTCCTACGCGGAAATCGTGCGGTACCTGGGCAACGACGACGTCACCTCCCGACGGATGATGGAGGGAATCCTAGCCATGGAGGAGCAGCACGCCGACGACCTGGCCAAGCTCCTCGTTACCCTCGACCCCACCAAGCAGGGCTGACCCTCAACCGCCGCACGGCGTCAGACTCCGGCGGGTTGCGCTACTCGACGTCCGTCGCCAGGCGATTCGCGAGGATCGGCGCCAGCGGCGGAAATCCAAGTCCAGGGAACAGCGCGATTCTTAGCCCGGGGTCCTGCTTCATAGCCCCTGCGCCTCTCCTTCGGACTCGCGTGGATGGGCCGCGAAGTCGGTGCGGATTGGCCATCCCGCTCCGTGCCGGGGGGCGGCACTAGGCCAAGCGTCGGAGCCTGCCGCTATACTCTGGCTCGTGGCCCGTTGGATCCAAGACCCCCGTCAACTCTCTGCGCTAGTCTCCTCGCTCGGGGAGTGCCGCGCGCTGGCCCTCGACACGGAGTCGGACAGCCTCCACCACCACTTCGAGAAGGTGTGCCTTATCCAGCTCGCCACCGACAAGGGGGAAGCGTGCCTCATCGACCCCCTGGCCTTGCCCCAACTCGCGCCCCTGGGGGCCATCCTGGCCGACCCCGCCGTCGTGAAGGTCCTCCATGGTGCCGACTATGACGTGACCACCCTCAAGCGCGACTTCTCCTTTTCCTTTGCCTCCCTATTCGACACCATGATCGCGGCGCGCTTTCTGGGCCTCCCCGAGATCGGCCTCCAAGCCCTCGCCCGGAAAGAGCTGGGCGTGGCCCTGTCCAAGGAGAGTCAGAAAGACGATTGGTCGCGACGGCCGCTCACCCCCCAGCAGGAGGCTTACGCCCTGGCCGACGTCCAGCACCTCTTGATCCTGCGCGAGCGGTTGGCGGAGCGTCTGCGCGGCCTCGGCCGCCTGGACTGGGTGGACGAGGAGTGCTCGGCGGTGGCGGCGCTGCCCCCCGCGCGCCGGGGCCCGGAGCCAGAGGGCTACCTCAGGATCAAGGGGGCACGACGTCTGCCTCCCCGGGGGTTGGCCGTGCTCCGCGAGCTCGTGGCCTGGCGTGAGGGGAGGGCCGCGTCCACCGACATCCCCGCCTTCAAGATCTTGGGCAACGAGACGCTGCTCTCCCTCGCGGAAAGGGTCCCGCACACGCCCGCCGAGCTCGGCGAGGTGCGGGGGGTTCTCCCGCGCCTGCGGGATCAGGCGGGCGCCCTGCTCGCGGCGGTCGGCCGGGCCCTTGAGCTCCCGGAGGGGGAACTTGTCGTCCTGCCTCCCACCCGGCGCCCGCTGGTCCCCGACGAGGTCCGACGGCGGGTGGAGCGCCTCAAGGCCTGGCGGGCCCGCGAGGCGGTGCGCGCGCAGCTCGATGTCTCGGTCATCCTGCCCCAGCGACTCATCGACCGCCTGGCGGAGGCCGCCCCTCGCGAGACCGCCGACCTCGAGGTGGTGGCGGGGTTGCGGCGCTGGCGGATCCTGGCCTACGGGGCGGAGCTGGTGAGCGCCCTCCGGGCCTGAGGGCGCGTCCAACGCGCGGGCGCCCAAGCGTTTATCATAGGCACCCGTCGGGAACGCTCTCGGGAGGATGCCTGCTGACCACCATCGGCAAGTTTGAGATCCTGGCCGAACTGGGCCAGGGTGCCATGGGCAAGGTTTACCGCGCCCGTGATCCCGTGCTCGACCGTTTCGTGGCCCTAAAGACGGTGGCCCCGGGGCTGCTCGCCAACCAGGACACCCTCGCCCGCTTCCAGCGTGAGGCCCGGGCCGCGGCCAAGCTCCAGCACCCGAACGTGGTCACCATCTTCGAGCTGGGAGAGACGGGCTCCACGGTGTACATCGCGATGGAACTGCTGGAGGGCATGGACTTGTCCCAGGTCATGGTCCCCCCGGACCGCTTCTCCCTGGAGCAGAAGATCCGCATGATGGTGGACGTCTGTCGCGGACTGGACTATGCCCACAAGCAAGGGGTCATCCATCGCGACGTGAAGCCGGCCAACATCCGGGTGGGGGGGGACGGCACGGTGAAGATCCTGGACTTCGGGATCGCCCGCCTGGTGGACTCCACCATGACCCAGACCGGCCTCGTCCTCGGCACCCCGAGCTACATCGCGCCCGAGGTGCTCCAGGGCGGCCGGGTGGACCACCGCACGGACATGTGGGCGGTGGGCGTGATCCTCTACGAGATGCTCGCGGGCCGACGGCCATACGAGTCGAAGACGATCACGGGCCTCGTCTACCAGATAGTCCACGCTCCCCTCCCCCCCATAGACGCCAAGGGCTTGCCCGAGGCCCTCCTGGGCGCGGTGACGAAGGCGCTGGCGCGGGACCCGGGGGCAAGGTTCCGGGACATGGCCGAGATGGGTCGCGCACTCCAGTCCGCGATAGGGCTCTCGGGTCCGGTCGAGCCCGACCTCGACCCCGCGGTCCGGCAGCGTGCCTACGAAGTGAACTACGAGGATGCCCGACGGCGGTTGGCGGAGAACGACCTGACGGGGGCGCTGGCGGCGGCGCGGCGCGCCCAGTCGCTCGATCCCACCCGCACCGCGATCGTGGCCCTGATCGAGGCCATCGAGGGCCTCCTCCTCTCCGGGGAGACGATGTCTCACGCCCCACCCGACCGCGACGCCGCGGCTACGCGCCTCTCGGACGGGACCCTCCTGGCGGGAGCGGCGCCCCTCGCCCCGGCCTACCCCGCCGAGCCCCTCGCCGAGAAGCCGCCGCCCACCGCCGCCCTCTCCGAGCTGCGGCTGCGGGGGGCCGCGGTCTTCCGTGAGCTCGCCACATTCGGCGAGCCACCGGCCACCCAAGCCGTGGCCCTCTCCCCGGTCAAGGACGTGCTCGCGATCTCGGGCTCGGACGGGGCGATTCGCCTATGGGACCTTTATTCGCGCACGAAGGCGCTCACGCTGCGCACCGAGATGCACCGTCGCAACGGCCATGACGCCCTCGCCCTCTCCTTGGCCTGGTCTCCCGACGGCGCCCTTCTGGCCTCGGGCCATGTGGACGGGGGCGTCCACGTTTGGGATATGGAACGGGGTGAGGAGGTCCCGGTGAAGCTGCGCCATGACGCGCTGGTGGGGGCCCTGGCCTTTTCCCCTGATGGCTCCACCTTGGCCACGGGCTGCATGGATTCGAGCCTGCGCCTTTGGGACGTGGGCGCCGCCCTCGCCGGTGAGGCCCGGCGCGAGTTGCTGCGCCAGCCCGCGGGCGTGACCGCCCTCGCCTACGCGGGGGGTGGCGAGTGGCTGGTGACCGGCCACGTCAACCGCATCCTGCGGATGCTGGATGCGACCACGGGCCGGCTCCTGGCCACCCTGCGCGGGCCCGAAGCCCTGGTGAGCCTGCTCTGCCTATCCCCCGACGGCCACCACCTGGCGGTGGCCAGCCACGACCGCTCGATCCGGCTCTTCGACCTCGCGACCCGGGAACAGGTGGCGGTCGTGGCCGGCCACCGCAAGCCGGCCACCTCCCTCTCCTTCTTCGCGGACGGGACTCACCTCGCCACCGTGGCCCAGGACAACAGCGTCCAACTCTGGGACCTGGAGGCCCACGCCCCTCTGGCCGCGCTCTGGGGGCCGGCGGAGGAGAGCTTCACGGGTGTGACTCTCTTCGGAGGCGGTCACCACATCGCGGTAGCCCTCGGCGACGGCCGCATCCGCGTTTGGGGCCCCACGGCCTGAGCGGCTTTCTGCCCCCTTACAGGGGCGCCTTGGCCTCCAGGGGAGCGGGTGGTGGTGAGGGTGGCCAGGGCGGCACGCCTCTCCAGTACGATCACCCGCAGGCCGGGGCGGGAGGCGAGGAGGGCGGTGGCCGCGCCCACGATTCCTCGCTCACGATCACGATGTCAGCCGGGAAGTCGACGGCCGAGGGCGGGCGATACGGGCGCCCACGCGGCTATTCTGTCTTCCCCCCGCGCCGGAAGACCAAGGATCGGATCTCGCCCTCTCTCTTCCAGAGGCCCATGCGGTGAAAGGCGAAGTCGTACTTCACGGGATCCTCGGGGTCCAGGCGTCGGAGCCGGCGGGTGATGTCCGCGGCCATGGCCCAACCCGGTGACTTGTAGCGGGTGAGGCGCACGCGGCGGGCAATCGCGTAGACGTGCGCATCCAGGGGGATGACGAGGACCGAGGGCTCCAACGTTCGCCACACCCCGAGGTCCACGCCTCCGCGGCGCACCATCCAGCGCAGGTAAAGGTTCAAGCGCTTGCAGGCGCTGCCATCCTCCGGGGAGGGGAAGAAAAACCGCACCCCGGCCCGAGCCGGCAGCCCGCGCCCGCGGTAGAGGCCGCCGTGGTCAAGGGCAAGGGCCCGGGCCGAGAAGGAGGCCAGGGCGGGACCCACGTCGGGGTGGGCGGCATAGCCCTCCGCGAAGAAGGCCTCCACCGACCCGTGCGACTCGATCATCTGGCGGGCGAAGAAGAGCAGGCAGGCCACGTCCCGCCCGTCGTTGAAGCGGTGGCGAAAGCCGGAGAGCCGTCGCGCGGAGGCGAGCGGGTCAAGGTGGCGTACGGCTTCCGCGGGCCGGGGGCCCAGCAGGGCGAGGACGGCGGCAATGCTCTTCTTGATCTGGGCTACGTTTCCATAGGCCAGGGAGGAGGCCAGGAGCCCGACCACCTCTTGGTCCGCCGGGGTCTTCTGCGCACGCACAAACTGCAAGGGATCGGGATCCACGAAGCGCGGGTCGTATTGTAGGTAGAGGGCTTCGAGTCGCCGGCGCAGGTCGGCCTCCCGCATGAACTCAATTCTAGGCTCCCGCCGAGGGTCACCACCACCCGAAGCCGCCGCTCTTCCGCCGCGGGGAACGGCTCCTTGCGCACCTCCCTCCCCCCGCATACCATCGCCTCCATGACGCAGTCACGCCAGTTCCACGACGGTCGTGCGGACGGCCTCATCCCCTTGGAGAGCTTGGACCTTGATCAGGTCACGTCGTTCGCGTCCCTGCTGCGCGGCATGTCCAGGACCGCCTTCAGCGGCCGCGCGCTGGGCGAAGCTTTGGACGTGACCCTGGCCATGGTCCGAGACCCCGAGTGCAAAGTGGTGCTGACCCTCTCCGGGGCCATGACCATCGCCAAGATGGGCAAAGTCATCGCCAAGATGATCGACACGGGGATGGTACAGGCGGTGGTCTCCACCGGCGCCCTCATGGCCCACGGCCTTTCCGAGGCCGTGGGCATGGTCCACTACCGTCACGACCCCCGCCTGAGCGACGAAGAGTTGTTCGACAAGGGCTACAACCGGGTCTACGACACCCTGGAGATGGAGGCCAATCTCAACTACGTGGAGGAGTTTTCGTCCCGGGCCCTGGAGGGCGTGCCCCCGGAACGGGAGCTGTCGAGCGAGGTCGTGTGCCGCGCTCTGGGGCGCGTCCTGGCCGCGGAGCCGGAGGGCACGGGCGTCTTGCGCAGCGCTTACTTGAAGCAGGTGCCGGTGTACGTTCCCGCTTTCACCGACTCGGAGCTCGGCCTCGACCTCTCCACCTGGGCCATGAAGCAAGCCCAGGCCCGCGGGGTAAAGGACCCCCTGGCTCTGCTCTCCCACACCCCGCGCTACAACCCCTACCTGGACCTCAATAGCTTTGCCCGCTTCGCGTTGGACGCGAAGCGGCTTGGTATTTTCACCATCGGGGGCGGGGTGCCCCGCAACTGGGCCCAGGAAGTGGGCCCCTACATCGACATCACCAACCACCGGTTGGGCCTCGATCTGAAGCCGCCCCGCTATCAGTATGGAGTGCGCATCTGCCCGGAGCCCGCGCACTGGGGCGGGCTCTCCGGTTGCACGTATTCGGAGGGCGTGTCCTGGGGGAAGTTCGTGCCCTTGTCGGAGGGGGGACGCTTCGCCGAGGTCTACGCGGACGCCACCACCGTCTGGCCGTTGCTGATCAAAGGCGTGCTCGAGGAGCTGGACGCGCGCTGATCCCTAAACCGCGCCACGCCCGGAAGCGGCCAGGGGCGCTCCTCACGGAGCGCCCCTGCCCTTGCCCTCACTTCTGCTTGGCGATGATCTGGTCCTTGATCTTGTCGTAAGTGGCCTGGGGAATGATCTTCTTGTCCACCAGCTCGTTCTTGCCCCGGTAGGGACGCCCCTCGACGATCTTCTTCGAGTAGGCCTCGCCGATCCCGGGTAGCGTCTGCAGGTCCTTGGCGCTGGCGGAGTTGATGTCCATCAGCTCCTTCTTGTCCGCCGCCTTCTTCTCGGTCGCCGCCGACTTGTCCGTCTTCGGATTGTCGGCCCGTACGGGAATGGCGGCCAGGGAGACCACGGCCAGAGCCGCCAGGAGCGGCAGGAGCCTCTTCAGAATTCGCATAGCGATCATCTCCTCGTCTAAGGAAAAACAGCCGGAGTCTAGGTCCACCATACCCTTCCTCCGCTCAGCCGTCCAGCCCGCGCCTTGCGGCTCCGCGGGGGCCCCCATAGAATGCCCGCGACCATGGCCAGCCAATACGACGCCATCGTGGTGGGCGGAGGGCACAACGGCCTCGTGAACGCGGCCTACCTGGCGCGGGCGGGCAAGAAGGTGCTGGTGCTCGAACGCCGGCACCTCCTGGGGGGGGCGGCGGTGACGGAGGAGGTATTCCCGGGGTTTCACTTCTCGGTCTGCTCCTACGTGGTCTCCCTGCTGCGGCCCGAGATCATCCGTGAACTGGACCTGCCCCGCCACGGCCTGGAGATCCTTCCCCTGGACGGCACCTTCACCCCCATGCCCGATGGCGACTACCTCTGGCGCATGGGCGACCACGCGCGTACTCGGCGCGAGATATACCGCCATTCTCCATTGGACGCGGAAGCCTACGATGAGTACGCGAAGGCCATGGTAGACATGGCCCGCTTCGTGAAGCCGATCCTGTCCATGGTCCCGCCCGATCCTCTCTCCTTTGACTTGGCCGGGCTGGGGCGCCTCTGGCGGCTGGGCCAGCGCTTCCGAGGGCTCTCCCGCGGGGACCAGCACAACCTGGTCCAGCTCATGACCATGAGTGCAGCCGACCTCTTGGACCAGTGGTTCGAGACGGACGTGCTGAAGGCCACCATGTCCGCGAGCGGAATCATCGGGACGTTTCTGGGGGTACGCTCGCCGGGCACCGCCTACGTGCTCCTCCACCACTACATGGGAGAGATCGACGGCGCCTTCCGCTCCTGGGGCTTCTCCCGGGGGGGCACGGGGGCTATCAGCCAGGCCATCGCGGGGGCGGCCCGTGAGGCGGGAGCGGAGATCCGCACCGAGGCTTCGGTGGTCCGGATCAAGGTAACGGGCGGGCGGGCGGTGGGGGTGGTCCTTGAGGGGGGAGAGGAGATCGCAGCCCGCGCCGTGATCTCGAGCGCGGACCCCCACGTGACCTTCGTCAAGCTCTGCGAGCCGGGCGTCTTGGACGCCGAGTTCCTGGAAGAGGTGCGGCGCTACAAGTTTCGGGGCTCGTCGGGCAAAGTCAACCTGGCCCTGGACGGCCTCCCGGACTTCAAGAGCCTGCCCGGGCGGGGGCCCCATTTGCGGGGCGCCATCTCGATCTCGCCCAGTGTCGAGTACATGGAGCGGGCCTACGACGACGCCAAGTACGGCGCCTTCTCACGGCGGCCCTACATCGACGTCGTGATCCCTTCCCTGACCGATCCTTCCGTGGCTCCCCCCGGCAAGCACGTGCTCTCCTGCTTCGTGCAATACGCCCCCTACAAGCTGAGGGAAGGGACCTGGGACCAGCAGCGAGACGCCTTCGGGGACACCGTGATCGAGACCCTGGCCGAGCACGCCCCCAACTTGAAGAAGCTGATTCTGCACCGGCAAGTGCTCACCCCCCTGGACTTGGAGCGGGAGTGGAGCCTTACGGAGGGGAACATCTTCCAGGGCGAGCTGTCCTTGGAGCAGCTGTTCTTCCTGCGGCCGGTGGCAGGCTGGGCGCGCTACCGGACGCCAGTGCGCAACCTCTATATGTGCGGGTCGGCGACGCACCCCGGGGGCGGGATCATGGGCGCGCCAGGGCGGATCGCCGCCTTGGAGATCCTGAAGGACTGGAGGCGCGGGAAGGTGGCATGAGGGCGGACGTCATCGTGGTGGGGGGCGGGCCTAATGGACTGACCGCGGCCGCCCTCCTGGCTAAGGGCGGCCTGAAGCCCCTCGTGCTCGAGCGCCGCCACCTGGTGGGGGGCGCTGCCGTCACCGAGGAGTTCCACCCCGGTTTCCGGGCCTCCACCGTGGCCCACACCCTCGGCCCCTTCCGTGGCTCCCTCCTCGCGGAGCTGGGGCTCTTCCCGCAGGGGCTCACGCTCATCGAGCCGGAGCCACGCCTGTTCGCGCCCCGGCCGGACGGACGCGGCCTTCTCCTGTGGGGCGATCCCGAGAAGACCGCAGCCGAGATCGGCCGCTTCTCGACCGCCGATGCCAGGAGCTATCCTGAGTTCCACCGTTCCCTGGGTCGGATCTCCGCCCTCCTCGCACGGCTGCTCACCATGACCCCGCCCGACCTCGACTCCCCCCGGCCGCGCGACCTCTGGCCGCTGCTGGGCCTGGGCCTCGGCTTCCGGCGGCTCGGGCGCAAGGATGCGCACCGGCTGCTGCGCTGGGGCCCCATGGCGGTTGCGGACTTCGTGCAGGAATGGTTCGGCAACGAGCTTCTGCGCGCCGTGGTCGCCGCGCGGGGTCTTAAGGGCATGTTCGCCGGGCCCTGGTCCGCGGGCACCACGGCCAACCTGCTGCTGCAGGCAGCGGCAGGGGCCGGCAACGGCGCCGGCGACACCGTGCTCGTCAAGGGCGGGCTGGGGGCGCTCACAGGGGCCGTGGCCGCGGCCGCGCGGGGCTTCGGGGCCGAGATCCGCACGGGTGCGGAGGTGGAACGCATCATTACGAAGCAGGGGCGAGTGAGCGGCGTGCTCCTGGCGGGGGGGGAGGAGATCCCAGCCCCCACGGTGGTGTCGGGGCTCGACCCCCAGAGCACCTTCCTGAGATTGGTGGACCCTGCCCTCCTCGACCCCGACGACCTCCGTCGCATCCGTAACTATCGCCAGGGGGGCATGGCCTCCAAGGTTAACCTGGCCCTTGCCCGCCTCCCCGCCTTCGGGCTCGATGCCGGGGAGGCGCCCGCGCTCCTGCGGGGGCGGCTCCACATCGGACCCGAGCTCGACGCTCTCGAGCGAGCCTTCGACGACGCCAAGCACGGCGGCATCTCGCAGCGTCCTTACCTGGACGTCACCATCCCCTCCCTGGTCGACCCCGACCTGGCCCCGCCCGGAAACCACGTCATGTCCGTCTACGCGCAATACACCCCCCGCAAGCTGAGAGCGGGAGACTGGAAACAGCGCACCCCGGAGGTGCTGGAGGCGGTGCTCGCCACCCTCGAGGACTATTCGCCCGGTCTCCGCGGCCTCGTCGTCGGCCACCAGGTACTGACTCCTCTGGACCTAGAGGAGACCTACGGCATCACGGGGGGCCATCCCTTTCACGGGGAGCCTTCCCTCGACCAGCTCTTTCTGGCCCGGCCGCTTCTGGGCTGGGCCCGCTATCGCGGGCCGGTTGAGGGCCTCTACATGTGCGGCGCGGGCACGCACCCCGGGGGCGGCGTCACCGGTGGCCCGGGAGCCAATGCCGCGCGCGAGATCCTGCGCGATCTCCGCTGATCACCGAGGGCGAGGGCAGCCTCTCTGAAGGCCGGCAACTACGAGCTACGGTCCCTCTCTAGGAGTTGGAGGACGATAGCACCCCCAAGCCTCAGCCTCGGCGATTCCCGTCCATGGCGACCGCCGTCCTACTCGCTCAGGTCGATCGCATCGACCTTGTCAGGATAGAAGGCGATCATCTCCTTTAGGGCGGACATCTCGTCGTACGGCTGCTCGTAGCTCCATACGGCGTTTTCTGGTCCATTCACGAAGGAAAAATAAGACGCATCGCCTTTGAACGGGCAGTGCGTGGAATGTGTTGTGCGCGTGAGCCGCTGCATCTTCACGTCCTTGCGGGGCAAGTAGTAGACAGGAGGATAGCGGCTCTCCTGGAGCGCGATCGCGTCGCGGGTATCGGCGATGACTTCGCCCTTGAACGTTACCCGTACGCGCACGCCCGCGGGCTTCGTGGTAACGCGGTGGTCGGGGTGCTCTTTGAAACCCGGGGCTGGGTTAGGGAGCGACTCTTTCATCGAATCCTCCGCACGTGGCGGGAAAGCCCCCTAACCGCGCAGGAGCCCCCCACCACCTGGACGGCAACCATCGAAGTGAACGGCCCGGCTGCAGGCGGCACGCCAGAACGACGCTTGCCTTCACCTTCCCGGTATTATCGTCGCTTAGATCACCGGGCCAAAGGGAACCGAGCCGGCTGGGCCGAGGGAGCGACCCAACCACGGAATGTTCGGCCTCCCGATCCATTATTGGACCCCGTACCGGCCGGCCCCCGAGCGTTGACAGCCGAGCCCCTGCCCTCTAAGATCATCGTTTGTTCGCCAGCCTCCGTGCCGGAGTGGTGGAATTGGCAGACACGCACGTTTGAGGGGCGTGTGGGGAAACCCGTGCGGGTTCGAGTCCCGCCTCCGGCACCACTGCTTCAGGCCTCGGCCAGCGCGCTGAACGCCAGCAGGACAAGGGGCAGGGCTACGGCCTCGGCGGAGACGCCCCGCGACAGGAAGAGGCCGAGCCCTACGGCCAGGCCCGCGAGGGCCAGCGGCGACGGCTCTCCCCGGGACGCCAGCAGCAGGGCCCCCATCGCCAGCACCGCCGCCAGCGGGGCCAGGGCAAAGACGGCGAGGGCGAGGGTACCGTCGGGCGCGCCCCAGTAAAGGAAGAGGTTGGCCAGGCCCAGGCCCGGGCCCACTCCCCCTTCCGCCCACATCGCGGCCGCAAACGCCCCCGCGTCGGGCAGGACCGTAGGCAGGACCAGGACCAGATAGCCCGCCACGACCCCTCCGAGGGCGCGCGGCCAGAGAACCCGGCCCCCGCGGGCCAGCGGCGCGAGCAGGAAGGGCACCCCCAGCCAGGCTCGGTGGTCGAGGGCGCCGGCCGCACCCGCCACGGCTCCGGCCAGGAAAGCCCGGCCACCAGTCGCCAGGGCCAGACTCCCGAGAAGCGCCACCAGGGGCAGGGCGGCGGGCGATCCGAACACCGTGCCGAGGGCGAGAGGAGGGGCCAGACCGGCCAGGGCCAGAGCGAGCGGGCGCTCCGCGGGTCTGCCCAGGCCGGCCGCGAGCGCCATGAGAAGGCCGAGAGCCAATAGCGTGATGATGCGCGGGTCGCGGGTCCCGGCGACGAGGGCGGCCAGCGTGGTGGAGCCGGGGGGGAGAACGGGGTCCTCGGGGACGAGGGCACCGGGCGGATCCATTCGGAAGCTGGTCGTCCAGGCCTCGCGGCCGGCCCCCGACCCCGCAGGGGGTGCGTCCGCGAACGGGCTCCGGCCGTGGGTGAGGCGCTGAGCGTCGGACGCTACTCGGACCACCCAGTCGTCCTGGGCGCGCGGCGTGCCCGTCCACCGGCCAACCGAGATGACGACCAGGGTCGGTACCACGACCACCGACACCACGGCCAGAACCACCAGCCCCGCCCGCAGGCGGGCGGAGGCTCCGAGGGCAAAGAGCAGGAGGTAAACCAGGGCCAGGCCGGCGGCGGTCGCGCTCAGCAAGAGCCCCAAAGGATCGGCGGTGAGATGGATACCCGCGCGGGGGGCGAGGATCGCACAGAGACCCTTGAGCCTCAGGGGAAGGCCTCCGGCCACCGCGTCCTCCCAAGTCGTGCGAAAGACCGCGTGCTCCGCCATCTCGACGGCAAGGGCCAAGAGGAGGAGGGGAACGGCCGCCACGTCCGCCTCCCGGCGAAGGACGAGGAACGCCAGGGGCAATAACACCGCCACCGGAATCAGGTAGTTCGGATGCACGACCCGGGAGAAATAGAGCGAGGCCAGGAGTGCCCCGCTGCCCGTGATGAGGGCGGTGGCGGCTCCGCCCCTGCGCAGCTGCACGTGCAGCAGGAGGAGGCCCCAGGGGACGAGCAAGAGGTAGAACAGGCTGAACGGAAAGTAGTCGCGCAGGCTGGCCACGCGGCCGAAATAGATGAGGAAGTTGGCGAAGCCGAACCCCGGCGTCCCCCCGAGCGGATAGTTGTCACCTCCGGGCAGGCCGACGTTGTAGACGAAGATGTCACGGTAGAAGGCCCGGAGGTCGAGCGCGGCCACGGGCGCCACCACGGCCACGAAGACGAGGGTGGCGACGGCGGCCGGACGTGCCATCCGAAGGAGCGCGGAGCGGCTCCCCAGACCACGCCAGTCTCGGGCCCCGGAGAGGTGGACGAGCAAGAACGGGGCGAAGGGCCAGGCCAGCTGCTTGGTCGCGCAGGCGAAGCCCAGGGCGAGGGCGCAAAGAAGCGGTCGATCCGCGCGCGCGAGGCGGACGGCGCCCAGGATCAGAGCTACGAAAATGATGTCGTTGGCCCCGAAGATTTGGTGCCAGTACGCGAGGGGGTTCAGGGCGACGAGGGCAGCGGCGGCGAGCCGCGCCGACGCTCCCTCCGCGTAGCCCACCGCCAGCCACACCGCCAGCCCGTAGGCGAGCAGGGTCACGAGGCGGGGGTCGAAGAACCCGAAGAGCGCCCGGCCGGCCAGATAGAAAGGCATCATCACGAGGTGCGTGCCGGGCAGATACGCGTGATGGTGCAGGATGGGATTCCCCCCGAAGGCCTCCCAGAAGCGGGAGACCCTCGCCTCCTTGCCCAAGATCGAGTCCGAGTAGTCCGCGCCGTAGGGACTCTGGCCGGCCAGGATCTTGTCGAGGGCGAGGGGAATCTGGACCACGCCCCCGTCCTGGCCGTAGGGTCGGTCCATCCACCGGCCCATGGCCACGAAGGCGAGGCTCGGACCCACGACCAGAGCCGCGCTGGCCGCGGCGATCACTGCCGCCCGCAGCCGCGGTCGCGCTCCGAAGGTGGCCAGGGCGAGGTACACGAGGGCGAGACCGGTGGCCACCGCGCCCAGGACCAGGGCTATGGGGTCGCGGTCGAGACCGGACCCCGGGCGGGGAAGCCAGGGGGCGATCCACTCCGGCAACGCCGCCAGATGCGGGTCGTGGAGCAGCCGCCAGGCCAGAACGCGTGGGGGATCGTGCAGGAGCAGATCCCGCGCGATCAGGAGGAGAAGCGCGGGGACGATGGCGGCATCAAGGCTCGGGAGGCGGGGCTTCGCCGGGGCCTGGGCCTCTGCTTCCAGCCTACTTCCCGCTCACGGGGGTGACCGTGACCCGCGCCCCGCATGAACAGACAAGGCTTCTCACCGCCCACTCGATCTTCAGCAAGCGGCCACAGGCGGAGCAGGCGATGTATGTCCCCGCCCCGTAAGTGCCGCGGGGTGTGCGGCGGGACGGAGGCGCGGACTCTCTCATCAAGACCCCCTTGCCGCCGGGTCACGCGCGGGATATCGACGACATCAGCTTACGCCCGCCTTCCGGGAGCGGTCAAGGGGTCCGTTTGCGTGGTCAGGAGCCTGACCCCCTTCCGGGTCCGGGCAGGGTCCGGGTCAGAGCGCACGCAGACGCCCACTTCGGAAATAGATCGAGAGCACGAGGGCGACGAGCACGGCGCAGAACGCACCAAGGACGACGGGGGCGCCCAAGGGCCTGACCAGGGCCCCCGCGGCCAAGCTGCCGAGCGGCATCCCGCCCCGAAAAGCGAGCCCGTAGATGCTCAGCACGCGCCCGCGGAAGACATCGGGGGCGTTCTCTTGGACGAGGGAGTTGAGGGTAGAGAAAGCCGTGACGAGGCTGGCCCCCGAGATCAGGAGCAGGATCATGGCCGGTAGCTGTTGGTGGGAGAACAAGGCGCCGATGGTGGCCAAGCCGTAGACCACGAAAGCGAGAAGCAGAGCCCGACCGCGGCCCTCCACCTTTCCGCGCTGCGCGGTGGCGATCGCGCCCGCGATGGCCCCCACGCCAAAGCTGGCGAGGAGCAAGCTGTAGCCGGCGACTCCCGTGCCGAGAACGTTGCCCGCCACCACGGGCAGGTAGGTGATCAAGGGGAATGAGAGGAAGCTGCCCGCCGCTCCCAGGAGGGCCAGCACGGACAGGAGGGGGCTGTCGAGGACGTGGCGGATGCCCGCCTTCAGGCTCTCGGCCAGGCTCTCCTTGGGAACGGACGCAGGGGCGGGCAGCTCGATACGCAGGAGGGCCACGATCACGGCTAGGAAGGAGAGCGCGTTGGCGGCGAAGCAGGCCCCGGTGCCCGCCCGGGCCAGAAGCAAGCCCGCGATCACCGGCCCAATCGCCCGCGACAAGTTGAACTGGAGAGAGTTCAGGGCCACCGCGTTGGGGATCTTCTCCGCCGGCACCAGGCTCGTGAGCACCGCCTGGTAGGTGGGGGCCGACTGCGACTGGGCGAGGCCGGTGAGAAACGCGATGAGGAGGATGGCGCCGATTCCGAGGGCGCCCGTCCAGTAGAGCAGGCCCAGGACCAACGCCATCGCCATCTGGAACGTCTGGGAGGCGAGGAGGATCCGTCGGCGGTCCACCCGGTCCGCCACCGCGCCCCCCAAGAGCATGAAGGTGAGGAGCGGCAGGTCGGAGGCGAAGGCCCGCAGGCCCAGGTAGAAGGGGTCGCCCAGGCGCGTGAAGATCAGCCAGGACAGGGCAACGTCTTGGGTCCAGGTCCCGATGCTGGACAGGAACGCCCCCGTCCACAGAAGCCGGAAACTTCGGAAGGCGAACGCGGAGAGGAAGCCGGGAAGCTTCCCCGCCGAACTCACCGGAGGCCCCAGGCCTCGAGTGCGGCGATGGCTCCCCGGTCATTCACCTCGATGCGCAGAGGGGTCACCGCCACAAAGCCTTCGCGGATGGCCCCGACGTCTGTCTGGGGGTCGGGGTCCACGGGCTCTGCCCAGAGGTTCCAGTAGTAGACCTCGTGGCGAGGGCTCTCTCGCCGCTCGTACCGGTCGACACCCGCCTTCAGGCTATGGGGCACGACCTTGATGCCCCGGATGGGCACGGCGGGCACGTTGACGGAGAGGAAGGTGCCGGGGGGAAGGCCCCGCTTGAGGACCTCGGACGCGATGCGCGCGACGACCGCCGCCCCCGGAGCGTAGTCCATCCGCGTCGAGCTGACCAGGCTGGCGGCAACGGCGGGAATTCCGTCGAAGGCTGCCTCCCGGGCCGCGCCCAGGGTGCCCGAGATGTAGATGGTGAGCCCGGCGTTGTCCCCGCGGTTGATTCCGGAGACTACGAGATCCGGTCTCTGCGGGAGGAGAGAAGTCAGGGCTAAACGCACGCAGGTGGCGGGCCGGGCCGCGATTCGGTACCAGGGCCCCTGCCCTCCTTCCCCTCGGACCAGAGGCTCGATCACGTTCACCATGATCGGCTCGACATAGGTGATGCCGTGGCCGACCCCGCTCTGGTTTTCGGCGGGAGCGGCCACCGTCACCTCGCCCACCCGGGCCAGCTCCGCGTAGGCGGCCAGGAGACCGGGGGCCTCGATGCCATCATCGTTGGAGAGGAGGATGCGCGGCCGCCGATCCGCGGCTTCGGCAGCCGTCACGAGCAGAAGCAACCCGATCACGACCGCCTGTCGCCGCATCTCCACCTCCTATACTGTGGCCATGCCCTTCCCCTGCCCCGCCTGCGCAGCCCCCGTCCTGCGCTCCCCCCCGCGCTGGGCCCAGCGCTGCCAGGCCTGCGGAGCGATGCTCCGTGCGCGACCGGTAGATGGGGACGGACCCCACCCCGCTTACCAGGTGGAAGTGGCGGGTCGTCCCGAGACCCGCCGCCGGGTCGAGATCCCCTGGGACGAGGCCCAGGGCCGCCGGCTGGCCACGTGGCTTCTCTGGTCCTCCCTGCTCACCTTGGGCCTCGTCCTGGTGCTGTACGTCCTCGCCCGCTTTGTACCCTAACCCTGTTTCCGGCCGGGCTTCTTGGCCGCGGCCGCGATGGTCGCCTTCTTCTTCGCTTTCCTGGCCTTCTCCCGGCGCTTCCTTCGGCGACGGATCTCCCTCATTCTTTCGATCATTCGATCTCCTTGCTCTCGGCGCCGGGCTCGCCCCCGGAGGCCTTCTGGGTCTCCGCAATCCGTTTGCGGATGATGCGTAGGTAAGCGCGGGGGACCTTCTGGATGAAGACCATCAGCTCCCCCAGCTCCGCTTTCACGTTTCCGGCCGCGCCCTGGTCTCCGTAGATCAGGTTGACCACCCGCCCTTTGACCACCACCGGAAAGAGGGCGATGTTGGTGCCCGGGCGCTTGGCCAAGGTCTTCAGGAAGCTCTGGTTCTCCTCCTCCAAGCCAAGCCGCCCGATGAAAACCGTCTTCGCCCCCGTCACGGTACGGAACACGGAGGGTTTCTCGAGCGGGATGCGCAGGCTGGTGGCCAGGCTCCGGTCCATCCCCTCTCCCGTTCCATTCCAGCCCAAGACCCAAGGCTCCCGCACGATGAAGAAGATCACGCGTCGGAAGAAACGCGCGCACAAAGCAATGAGGGCCTCCACGACTTCGTCGCGGGTGGTGGCGGCATCGATCTGGGCGGCCGCGGTGGCCAGGTCCGGGAGCTCCCGGGCGGGGGGCGACGGCGGGTGGTGGGTGTCGGTGTAGCGCCAGCGCTCGTCCACGCCGTAGTGGTCGCGTAGGAGCTGAATCATCCGGAACTCAGGAACGACCAGGGGCTTGACGATGTAGCCCAGGGAGTAGCCTACTTGGGCCACCGCGGTGTGATCGCTGGGGTCGACCATGAGCAGGAAGAGCGTCTTGCCCCGAATCCGGTAGGGGAAGACCTTGTGACGTGCGGCCAAGGCCTTGGGCACCAGGGCCACCGCCTCCTCCTCTCGGTCCGCGAGACCCACGCCGGGGGCGGGCACTCCGTGGGCCCGGGAGAGGCCCTCCTGCAGACGTTGCTCGGTTATGAAGCCCAACTCGTGAAGGTTGGTGCCCAGGCGACCCCCGTAGAGAACCTGGTGTTGGACGGCCTCTTGCAGCTGTCGTTCCGTCACGATCCCGCGGTCACGCAGGATCCGGGCAAGGATGGACAGGTAACCCTCCGCAGAACTCGTTATTCTAGACCGGTTTCTTTGCCGCTTCGCTCGCGGTGGGCTATGATCCGAGTCGTCTTCTCCCGCGCCGAACACCCTGGATCATGAAGAAGAAAATCCTGATCGTGGACGACGAGGACGATATCCGCCATTTTCTGGAGCTCGTGCTGCGACAAAGCGGCTACGAAGTGTATGCGGCGGGGGGGGGCGAGGAGTGCCTGGCCCGGGCCGGCCAGTTGCGCCCGGACCTGATCCTGCTCGACATCATGATGCCCGTCATAGATGGCTGGGAGGTGCTGCGCCAGCTCAAGGGGCGGGCCGACACCGCTCCCCTCCCCGTGGCCATCCTCTCCGCGCGCACCGAAGCCAAGGACCGGGCGCGCGGGATGGGGGCGGGGGCGGTGGACTACATCGGCAAGCCCTTTGCCCTCCACGAGCTCTTGAAGAGGATCGAGACCATCTTCAAGTCGGTGGGCGACGGGGCCAAGGTCGGCGGAGATGCCTAGGTCGATCGTGGAGCCCTTCCCCCCCTACCAGGACCGCCTCCCGGAGCTGCAGAAAGAGCTCACGGAGCGGGGCAGCCTGGGCTTGCTGGTCCTAGACGCCTCTGCCCTCGCCGCCATCGAGGACCAGTACGGCACCGAGGCCTACGAGGAGGTGCGTCAGCGGGTCTTCAAGATCCTCGAAGAGCAACGGGGCAAGGACTATCGGGACGGCGATATTCTGACCACCGACCGGCCTAGGGGGCTGCGCTTCCTGTTCTTTCTGGAGCGCAAGCGACGCCGGGACGTGCCTTTTTCCATCTCCGACCTGAAGGCCGCCCGCGGCCGGTTGCTCGCCTCCCTCCTTCCCAACCTGTCCCGGGCCTCCTTTCCGTACTTCAAGACCCCCCCCCGCCTGGAGGTCGGCTGCGGAATCGCCGTCCACAACCCCCTGCTGCACCCGGACCGCGTCGTGCGGCGTGCTCTCCGGGAGGCGCTCGACCTCGCCGCCCACGAGCGGAAGAGCAGCAGCCTCCAGGTGCTGGAGCGCCTGCACGACATCATCCTGCGCGAACGGGTGGTGACGGCCTACCAGCCGATCCTCAGGATCAAGGAGGGCACCGTGCTGGGCTTCGAGGCCCTCTCCCGCGGGCCCCGGGGGACGGGCCTCGAGACCGCGGACGCCCTCTTCGCGGCCGCCACCTCCCATTGCCTGCTGGTGGAGCTGGACCGCCTTTGCCGGCGGTGCGCCCTCCTCGCCTCGGGCCGGATACCCTCCAGCGCTAAGATCTTTATCAACACCCTCCCCGCCACCATGCGCGACCCGCAGTTCCGGGGAAAGCCCCTGATCGACTTCCTGGACAAGGCCCAGGTCGCACCGAACCGGATCGTCATCGAGATCACGGAGAAGCTGGTCATCGAGAACTACGCCCTGTTCCGCGAGACCATGGCTTACTTCACGGATCTCGGCATGTCGTTTGCGGTCGACGACGTGGGGGCGGGGTACTCCGGCCTGGAGTCCATCGCCAAGCTCAAGCCGACCTATCTCAAGATCGACACCGCGCTCGTGCGGGAGGTGCACGTGAGCGTGGTCAACCGCGCGATGTGCAAGGCCATCATCTCCTTAGGCAACAGCGTCGGGGCCACCGTCATTGCAGAGGGCATCCAATCTGAGGAAGAAACACAGGCCCTGAAGGCCATGGGGGTGGACTACGGGCAGGGATACTACCTGGCCCGACCGGACCCCGGCAACGAATGAAAGAGGATTCCTCCCTTCCGATCGGGGGCCTCGCCCGCGGCGACCCCCAAGGCGGGAGTCGCGCTCCCCGGTGATCCCCGCTGAGCCTGTGCCTCCCCGGCGTCGCGGGGGCCCGGTCAGGGTGGAGGGGGGAGCGGCGTGGGGAGGGGCGGGCGATTTGTCGGGCCCGAGCGCGGGAGGAAATGAGCGGTGTTCAAGATCGCGGTCGACGAGAAGACCTACCTGCAGCTCCTCGAGGAGCACCACGCGGAGGAGCTCTTCGCCCGCGTTGAGGAGAACCGGCGTTACCTAAGGACCTGGCTCCCCTGGCTCGATCGCAACTCGACCGTCGAACACACGCGGGCTTTCATCCGGGCGAGCCTCGAGCAGTTTGCGAGCCGCAACGGTTTTTCCTGCGGGCTGTGGCACGAGGGAGCCCTCGCCGGGGCGGTCGGGCTTCACGCCGTCGACTGGGCGAACCGGAAGAGCGGGATCGGCTACTGGGTCGGGGAGTCCTACCAGGGACGCGGCCTTATCAGCCGGGCCTGCTCCCGCCTCTTGGATCACCTCTTCGGCGAGCTCGGACTGAACTGCGTGGAGATCGCGTGTGCCCCCGGGAACCGGAGGAGCTGTGCCATCCCCGAGAGGCTGGGCTTCACGCGGGAAGGCGTGCTCCGGAAGCGGGAGTGGCTCTACGACCACTTCGAGGACCACGTCGTCTACAGCATGCTGGCCGAGGAGTGGCCGGCGCGGCGCACCCCCTCTAAGGACTAAACTCCGCCCGCCACCGGATCCGGGCCCGCCGCGGTCAGGAACCAGCACCGCGCTCGCCCGAACCGCACTTCGTCCCCATGCCGCAGCTGGCGCTCCCTCACCACTTCCCCGTTGACCCGCGTAAGGTTGGTCGATCCCAGGTCCAGGACGAAGAAACCCGCCCCGCGGCGCTCCACGCGCGCGTGCGCGCGCGAGACCAGCGGCTCGTCGACGCAAATGTCCGCCGTCTCGTCGCGGCCCACGAGCATGACGTCGGCCTCGAGGGGAAAGTCGACCCGGGACCCGTCGCGCCGCTCCCAGACCAACCGGGGCGCGCTCAAGGCCCGGTGAGCCCGCCCCGGCGCGCGGCCAGCGATGCCACCCCCGGCCCGTCATTGTTGATGAGGGTCGCCTCCTTGAAGGCGGCGGCCGCGCGGTAGGCCTCCAGGGCCTGGGGCTTGTAGTTGAGCCGCTCCAAGGCCACCCCGAGGTAGTAGAGGGCCGTTCCCTGGGAGAGGCCGGGACGCTGCGGCAGCTCCGCCTTGGCCTTGGACAAGTACTCGTGGGCGGCGGCAAAGTCCTGGAAATGCATGGCGCAAAGGCCCAGGTTGAGCCGCGCGAATGCGGCCTCCTCCGTCCCCGGGTAACCTTCCACCACCTGCCGCAGGTCCATCATTACTTTGTTGTACAGAAGGTTGGGATCGAAGAGGGGGATCTCCTGGGCGGTCTGGTCCAGGGTCAGGTCCGCGGTGTGCGTGCCGCCCGCTCCCCTCAGTTGGAGCGAGAGTTTCTCTTTTGGCTTCTTCTGCTCCAGCAGGGCCAGAAGGTCGGCCGTACGCTTCACAGGCTTGCCCTCCGCCGCGTAGACCACCTCCCCCACCTGCACGCCCGCCCGGGCGGCCGGGCCCCCGGGCACGACGCGCAGGATGGGCACGCCCTCGTGCAAGAGCGTGTCGACGGTGATGGCGCCGCTCCAGGGGCGGTAACTGGTGATCCTCTGGTCGACCTTGGCGATGACCCGCGCATAGGAGGCCGACTCCGCAAAGGTGACGTCCAGGGCCTCGGCCTGCGTGTTACCCGCAGCCAAGAAGTGCAGGACGGCGGTACGCTGGAGCCTCTCCTCCGGCAACTCCGCCACCAGAAAGCCCTGGACCTCCAGGGTCGTGGCCAGCCTCTCCGTCACCTTGCGCACGAGGTCAGGGTCGGTACCCCCCGTCACCAGGGCGCGGGGGGTGATCTTCTCCTGCTCGAGGATGCGGTCCACGATCTCGCGGGGGGCGGGAATGAAGTTGAGGGTGGTGATCTTGCCCAAGTTCTCGCGGATCTTCTCGTCGGCGTCGACCAGGTTCCGCTCGCCGGCGGAGCTGTCGGCCACCACGCCCAGAAAGGCGAGGGTGGGGCGGATCGGGCAGTCCAGGCTGACCGCCTCATCCTTGCCGAGCACGATCTCCTTGACGAACTTCCCGGAGGCGTGCTTGACCTCGATCCGGCGCCGACCCGAGCAGACGCCCTCCAGCTCCGCCGGGGTCACGCCCTTGGCCTCGCCGTCCAGGAAGATCTTGGCCCCCGGGGGGTCCGAGGTCAGGCGCAGCGAGGCCAGCGACTCCTCCATGCGCACGGGTTCCGCGTCGTAGTCCTGGGCCAAGGGCGTGTCGAGGGTGCGGCGCACCGTCTCGTGGCAGCGCTTCCGAAGCTCGATGCTGTGGTTTCCCAAGGAGAGGTTGCCAACCTCGACGCGGGCGGAGGCCCGCGCGGGGTCCAGGCCCTTGGTCCGGGTCGTTTCTATAAGGTCGGGGGCGAGGGTACCCGCAGTGGTGGCGCGGAGTTCCCCGTCCACCCAGATCTCCACCCCCGCGGGCTCGGTGATGAAGTAGGTGCTGGCTAGGGTTCGGGTCAGCTCGACCTGCAGGGCCTCGGTGGCCCGGGGCCCGATGCCCAGGGTGCGGGTCTCCGTCCGGTAGCCCTCCTTGGCGATTTCCACCGTGTAGTCTCCGGCCAGTACCTCCAGGGGGAAGAAGTCTGTGAGGCCCAGCTCGAGCATGCTCTCGCCGCCCCCCGTCAGCCTTACCTTGGCCCCCGCCGGCTTGGAGGAGACGGCCAAGTAGCCCACCAGCCCCTTCTTCACGGAGGCGAACAGGTCCGCGATCTTGGGCGAGACCTTCTCCCGGCTCAGTGTGTAGGAGGGGTTGATTTGGATGAGGAGTCGGAAGTTCTCGGAGGCTTTCTCCTGCAGGCCGATGTTGAAGTAAGCACGGCCCCGGTACTCGTAGGCCTGGATCAGGATATCCCGGCCCCGGGCGGACAGCGGTCCCTGCCGCCGCAGCCCCTCTAGACGGCCGATGACCTCGTCGAAGAGCACGATGGAGCGGCTCTGCTGGGGCCCGTCGAACTCCACGATGGCCCGCGCCAGCTGGTCCTGAGCGGACTGGATCTCCCTCTGCGTGGCCTCGGGACCGGGGGGGGCAGCCCCGGTCTGGGCCAGCCCCGCCCGGCTGAGGGCGATAAGGGCGAGCGCGATCGCTCCCGGATGTCCGCGTCCCCTCCGTCGCCTCATGGTCTCACCTCGAAAACCGCTGCTTTTAGCGGTAGCGCAGGACCTTCTCCGCCCGCTCGTCCCAGACGAGGACGGCGCCCGTGGGATCCAGGGTTAGGGCCCGCGGCTTCTTAAGTTCCGGCCCCGTGAGGCCGGCCAAGAGCTGGCCCGAGGGGGAAAAGATCTGGACCGCCCCTTCCTCGTCCGCCACGTAGGTGTTCCGGAAAGGATCCACCGCCACGTCCACGGGCCGGCGGAGGCCTGCGGGACCCACCGTGCGCAGGAGCCGGCCGGTCTCGTCGAAGACGCGGATCGTCTTTTCCTCGCGGTCGAGAAGGACGATGCCCCCCTCCCCGTCCACGAACATCCGCGAGACCACGCGCTCTTTCGCGTCCTTCTCTGGGAAGAGGCCCTGGTATTCGAACTTGCCGTTATAACGGTAGACCCTCTTCCGCTTCTCGTCCGAAACGAGAACGCTGCCCCCGGGGGTGATGGTGGCGGCCAGGATCCTGTCGAGCGCCTCCGGAATCCCCGGCTTGTCGGAGGGGATGGCGTAGGACTTCAGGTCTTTGGGCCCGATGCGCACGGCCAGTCGAGCGGCCACGACGATCTCTCCGCGCGGAGAGAGGGAGAGGCTGCGCAGGTCCTCTCCGGGGAGGCCAGGGCCCGCCTTGCCTCCGGGGTCGATGGGCACGGCGGTTTTTGTCTTGTCGGACGCAATCCAGAGGGTGCCCGTGGGCGTCATGAGGACGGCCCGCACGTCCTTCAGGAGGTCGCCCGAGCCCACCGCGTAGCCGGCGTCCACCGTGAACGCGGGCTTGGCGAAGCCGTAGAGGCGATAGAGAGCGGTGATGCGCTCCAGCGCCCGGGGCGCCCACTCGCTCTCGGGAAAACGATTACGGACCTGCTGGAACTCCTCCATGGCCGAGAGGGCATCGCCCTTCAGGGCCAGGCAGTGTCCGACCTGGAACTGGGCCGCGGCCGCGGCCTCGCTGCTCGGGTATTCGAGGGAGACCCGGCGGCTCACGTCGACCGCCTCCGACAGCCGACCCGCCTTGCGGTGAACGAGTCCCGAGGCGTAGAGGGCGCGCGAGACCCACTCCGTGCTCCGAGGGTAGAGGTTCTGCACGCGCGTGAACTGGGCGAGGGCGTCGTCCAGCTCCGCGGCGCTAGCGGCGCGGCTCATGGTCAGGTGCCCGAGCCAGTAGTAGGCACCAGGGGCGGCGTCGCTCTGGGGAAACTGCTTTGCGACCTGGTCGAATGAGGTGCGCGCCTTGTCGGGGTCTCCTTCCACCTCTAATCGATAGCGGCCGATCTCCAGCAGGGCCTGGCCCACGGCCTCGGCGCGGGGGAAGCTGTTGACGATGATGTTGAAGTTGTCCAGGGCCTGCTTGAGCTTGCCCTGGGCCCAGTAGGCCCGGCCGTCCTCCAGCAGACGCCGCGCCTGCTGGTCCGGAGATTCTTGGGGGTGGGCGGGGGCCGGAATTGCCACCAGGGCGACGGCCAGGATCCAGCGCCGGGACAAAGCCTATTCCTTTCGGCCGGTGACGAAAGCGGCCCCGCCAGGGACGACCTCGGCGGTCTCCTGCCTCTTCGTCCCGTCCGCCCACCGGAAAGAGACGGCGTGGACCCCCGCCGCCGCCGCCTTGTCCAGGATGGGGGGGTAGTCCACGAAGGCACCGTCGATGAAGACCTGACAATTGTCGGGGTTGGCGCGGATGCTGATCTTGCCGAGGCCCGGCGCCTCCACCACCGCCTGACCGCCCGCTCCCACCGTCACCGCGACGTCGGTTCGAAGGAAATAAGGACTCGAGACCAGGGTCAGGACCTGCCGGCCCGCGGGCAGCGAGACCCGCGGCGCCACCTGCTCGCGCGCCAGCGGCTTCCCCCGCCAGAGGACGTCCAGGGGGTAGGTCGAGGCCACCGTGACCGTGCCCAGGGGGCCCACGGGCTCCAGCTTCGTCCGCACGTCCGTGGGCACCTGGCCCGGGATGAGACGCACCTCCTGCGGCGCGTAGCCGTCGAGGACGATGTTGAGGCGGTGCTCCAGGCTGGGATCGAAGGGCACATCGATGGGCGTGGTTCCCGCGAGCCTTTGGCCGTCCAGGGCCACAAAGGCGCCCGGGGGATCGCTCATCACGGGCAGGGCGACCGAGGCCGCGGCCAGGGCGACAGAGACGGCCTCCCCCGCGGGCAGCGGCAGCTTCACGGTGCGGACCTCGTCCTTGTGACCCTCCTTGCGGAAGGTCAGGACCAATCGCGGGGGAAGGGGCGGCGAGAGCACCAGCTCCCCGTTGGTCTGCACCCCCGTCTCCTTCCCATCCAGGAGCACCGCGGCCCCCACCGGCTGGGAACGCACGGGGATGTGGACGGCGGCCGACGGCGAACGGCTAGCCACCAAGGCCAAGACCACGGCCGCCGTGACCGCCACCCCCAAGAGGGCTCCCCACAAGAGCCCCCGCCCCTTCCCCCCCGGGGGGGGGACCTCGGCGGGTTGGACGGTGGTGGGGGGGAGCAGAGTCTCGGGCGCGCGGCGAGTAGCCGGCGCGTGAAAGGTGGTATCCAGCTCCGGGAAATCGTCGGGCTCGGGGGCGGGGGGGTGCGCGCGACGCTGGAGGTCACGGTTGGCCGTGCGCAAGGCACGGCGGACTTCCACCGAGTGGGGGCTCTCCTCCTTGAGCTCGCGCAGCCGCCGCAGGCTCTCGTCGACACCGCCTTCCTTCAAGAGGCGGCGCGCCGCCTTCACCGCCTCCTGGGCGTCGCCGGAGCGAGGCACCCCTCGCAGCGTGCGCGAGTAAGACTCCAAGACGTCGGCCAGATCGTCGGCCAGGCCGCCCGCCGAGGGGTAGCGCCGGTCGGGGTCCTTGGCCAGAGCGCGGTCCAGGACCTCCTGCAGGCGGGGGGTCAGCCCCCCGATCTCCGTGTTCAGAGGAGGCGGAGGATCGTGCACGATCTTGTAAAGCACCTCCGTGGCCCCCTCCCCCGTGAAGGGTCGCCGGCCGGCCAGGAGCTCGTAGAGGATCACCCCCAGCGAGAAGACGTCGCTGCGACCATCCAAGGGCTTGCCGCGTACCTGCTCGGGGCTCATGTAATGGACGGTACCCACCATCATCCCCGCCTTGGTGAGCTGGGTCCCCCCCAG
Source organism: Vicinamibacteria bacterium (assembly GCA_035570235.1). Taxonomy (NCBI): domain Bacteria; kingdom Pseudomonadati; phylum Acidobacteriota; class Vicinamibacteria; species Vicinamibacteria bacterium. The sequence continues at coordinate 34,778 of DATMML010000073.1, forward strand.
CTTGGCGATCCCGAAGTCCATGATCTTGGCGGTGCCGTCGTCGAGAAGCCGGATGTTGCTGGGCTTGATGTCGCGGTGGATGATCCGGTGCTCGTGGGCGTAGGCCAGCCCCCGGCAGACCTGGATCACGATATTCAGCTGCTCCGGCAGGAGCAGGGTCTCCCCCGAGCGCAGAAGGGCCTCGAGGTCGACCCCGGGCAGGAGCTCCATGGCGATGAAGGACATCCCGCGGTCCGCGCCCAGCTCGAAGACGGTCACGATGTTGGGATGCTGTAGCTTGGCCGCGGCCTTGGCCTCGACCTCGAAGCGCTTCCGGCTCTCCTCGTCGAGGGACCCCTCTAGGGTCAGGGTCTTGACCGCCACCTCGCGCTCCAGGGTCTCGTCCAGGCACCGGTAGACCATCCCCATGCCCCCCCGGCCGATGCGGCTGATCACCCGGTACCTGCCGATGCGTCGACGCGAGCGCAGCCCCGCCTGGTCTGGGAGCACGGGCTATTCCTGGAACTGCAAGAGGACCACGGTGATGTTGTCCTCACCCCCGTGGGCATTGGCCTCCGCCACGAGGTCCTTGGCCGCCTTCTCGATGTCGCCCCCCGCGCTCCCCAGGATCCGGGCGATGTCGTCGTCGGAGACCATGGTGGTGAGCCCATCCGAGCAGAGGAGCAGGATCTCCCCCGATTTCATCTTCCGGGTCTGCATGTCCACCAGCAGGTCGGCCTTTCCCCCCAGGGCTCGGGTGACCACATTGCGCAGCGGGTGCCCCCGGGCCTGGTCGGCGGAGATGACCCCGCTCTGGATCTGCTCGTTGACCCAGGAGTGGTCGCTCGTGAGTTGGGTGAAGGCTCCCTCGCTGAAGAGGTAGATGCGGCTGTCCCCCACGTGCCCGATGTTGGCGGCGTCACCGTCCACGAGCACGGCGGCCACGGTGGTGGCCATCCCCTCGTACTCGGTCTTTTCCTTCGTGGTCTCCAGTACCTTCCGGTTGGCGTGCCTTATCGCGGTCTTGAGCCGGTTGCCATCGTAGGAGATGTTCTCGTCCAGGCCGAAGGGCCAGGTGATCTCCTCGTCCCCGCTGGTCAGGCACACGAACTCGTTGATGGAGTCGACGGCGACCTTGGAGGCCACCTCCCCCGCGGCGTGGCCCCCCATCCCGTCCGCCACCACGAAGAGCTTCTGCTCGGGGTTCAAGAAGAGGGCGTCCTCGTTGCCCTTGCGCTTGCGCCCCACGTCGGTGACGGCCTGGTAGACGATCTTCATCGGGCGGTCAGGAGCGATGGAGGCCAAGTTCCCCCGCAATCTTCTGCACCCGGGGATCCCGGGGGGCCAGGCGGAGGGCGGTCTCCACCGATTTCTGCGCGCGCCGGGTCAGGCCCTGATGGTGGAGCAGGGCGGCCAGGTCCACGAAGAAGGCCGCGTTGGAGGGAGAGAGCTGGGTGGCCTTCTCCATCGCCTGAATGGCCTCCCGCATGGACGCGGAGTGTCGGCTCAGGGCCCGACCCAGGGCGTGATGGTAGCGGGCCTCGCCCGGCATATGGTGCACGGCCGTGCGCAGCAGGGTGACCGCGTCCGCGTGTTGTCCGGCCTCCAGCATCTTCGCTGCCCGCTCGAAAGCGTCCTTGGCCATCTCCACCGGACCCACGGGGTGGGGGCGTTCCCGCTCGGCATCGTACTCCCTTCGGCTATTCTCGTTGAAAAGCGTGTTGAAGGCCGCGGTCAGGTCCTTGAAGAAGGATTGGGCCCGCTCCTTCTCTGTGGGATCCGAGAAGCGGTCCGGGTGCCGCTCCTTGGCCAGTTGCATATAAGCACGGCGGATCTCGGCGGGGACCGCCGTCGAGGACACGCCGAGGATCTGGTAGTAGTCGGTCATGACCCGCTCAGTGCTTCCCCCCGGGCTGCTCGGCGTTCTTGATGAAGCGCTGGGCGTGCTTGCGGATCGCATCCGGAACGTTCCGGTCGAAAGCCAGGCTCTTGATGTCTCGGGGGTTCAAACGCGTCACCATGCCCAGGGAGATAGCCAGGGGGGTGCGCGGGTTCCGCACCAGATTCGCGACCACGCTGTACTTCTTGGTCCACTCCCGGTGGCTTCCGATCTGGCGCAGGATCTCGTCGGAGATGTTTTTCATGCCCGAAAACGCCTCCACCTCCGACTCCGTCAGCCGCGGGCTGCCCAGCACGGCGGTGGACACGATGCGGTTGGGGTCGCGCACCAGGATGGCCCGATCCTCGCGGGTTCCTTTGAGGGCGGTGATGACCTTCTCCGCCGTGTTCAGGCGGTAGATCTTCTGGACCGCGCTGACCTTCTCGATATCCTTGCGCTCCTCGTCCGAGAGGATGCGGACGACCGCCTCGTCCGGGGAAATGGGGGCCTCGGCAACGACGGGTTCGGGCACGGCCGGAGTCGGATGGGGCTCGGGGACGGGCGCGGCGGGGGGCGGGGGCGCTTCCGCCGGCTGTTGCCCGATGCGGAACGTCTCGCGCAGCTCGCGCAAGCGGCGCCGCTGGTCGTTGTTGAGGCTGGGGTTGGCTTCCAGGGCTTCGAGCAGAGAGGTGCGGCGCAGGAGGCGGACCTGGTTGATCACGACCAGCTCCGCCAGCTCCTGGGAGAGCGAGCTGGCCAGGGCCTCCACCGCCTCGTCCGTGAGCGACGTGTTCTGGAGCGCTGCCTCGCGCAGCTCTCGCTCGCTGCGGTAGGTGACCCCCCAGGCCAGGATGGCGGGCGGGGTCTCGCGGCTCTTGAGGATCGGCAGGAACTCCTCGCGCGGGAACGCGGCCAAGGACGCGCCGGCCGTGTCCCGAATCTCCTTCTCCGCGTCGTGGAGGAGATCGGTCAGCAGCTCGAGCACGTCCTCCGGCTTGAGGGGCAGAGCGCCCTGGGCGGCCAAGAGGCGGAGCTCCTTCGGGACCCCGCCCCTGCGAAACTGCTCGACCAGGGGGTTCGTGACCCGGGCTTCGGACATGGACCCTCAGCTGCTGTGGGACGCGTGTCCGCCCGGCGCGTCCTCCACGAGAGAGGGCAGGTTCTTCCTCGTGATCACGATGTTTCGCCGCACCTCGCCGCTCTTGCCGAGCGGCACTCCGGGGCGGTCATTCACGCGGAAGGCCAGGCCGCCCGCGTTGCCGACGCTGAGCACGAGCTCACCGTGGGCCTCCAGGGTCTCCGACTCCCCTTGGCTCATGACGCGGTCGATCACGGTCTGGCCGTCCGCCTGCACCTGCACCCAGCAGTTCTGCTGGGCGGTCAGGGTGAGCACCAGGCTCTCCGGCGGGGGGCCGGGAGGGCCGGGGTCGGCGGGCGGAGGGTAAACGCGGTCCGCGGGCAGGACGACGCCGGTGGCGGCGGCGGGGAGCGGGGAGACCCGCCCGCCGTGGTCGGATGCGCCCTTGCGCAGGGAGAGGGCGGCGGCCGCAACCGCCAGCGCGCCCACAAAGAGAAGGCCGCGCGGGGGCGTCCGACGGCGGGGCGGCGGAGGTTTCTTCTCCACCGCCTGGTCCCCATGCACGTAGAGGAAGTCGGCCACCAGGCGTTCCTGGTCCAGTCCTAGGTGACGCGCGTATTGCCGCACGAAGGCGCGGGGGAAGAGACCACCGGGGAGCACATCGACGCGGTCCTGCTCGAGGGCCTGCAGGAAACGCACGCTGATCTTGGTGGCGTCGGCGATCTCCCGAAGGCTGATCCCGCGAAGCTCCCGCTCTCTACGAAGGTTCTCGCCGAACGAAGCCATATCTGGAGCCCGCCGCTCCCTCTGCTCCCCAAGGCTTCCGAAAAAAGGTGATCGCGAAGCGCGTGCGGATTCTACGCGAGCCCGGTGAAGGCTGTCAAATCCTATGTGGCTGAGCCCCTGAGGGTTCGGCCACTATCGGGGGGTTGCGGAGTCTCCGCCACGCGCAGCGCCGCCGCTTGGACCAGGGGTCGCAAACCGGGGGTCTCGGCCACGCGCAGGAGGTCTCTTCGGGTGAGGGAACTGAGCTGGAGGAGCGCCAGGGGGAGGGGCGTGCGGGGCTGCAAGGCGAGGGCCAGCCGGACGCCGTAGCACTCCGACCAGCGCGGGGAGGAGACCGCGGCCTCGATCAGGGCGCCGGAAACCTCGGGCTGCCGAAGCGCGAGCAGGAAGTCCTCCTCCCTCAGCCGGGGGTTGATGAGGGCCGCGCGGGCCACCTTGGGCCCCGGGTCGGAAAGCAAGGGGCGGAGGACGGCGGGGGTCGCGATCTTGGCTAGCGTCACCCGTTCGCCCAGCCGGAGGTCGGGGAGCAGGTCCTTCAGAATGGCCTCGCTGCGCACCCGCACCGCGCCCGGCACGTGGGGGCTGGCGGCCACGTCCGCAAGGTCGCGCCAATAGAGCGAGGGCAAGAGCCGGAGCGAGAGGGCGCGGGGCGCGTTCGGGTTCAACACCAGCTTGCCGAGAACGTGGGCACGCTCGGACCAAGGGGGGGTCGTGCCGACGAGTTCGAGGAACCGAACGGGCAGGGCCCGTCGGAGCAGGCTGATGAGCACGCTGTCCTCGGGATCGTGGCGGGTGAGCGCCTCTCGCAGCCGCTCCCCGTGCGGCCCGGCCTGGAGGATCTCCGCGTGGAGGGCCTCCATGGCACCCTCGGGGGCCGGCTTGGCCCTCACGGTCGCGCCCCCCTACTCCCCGGCCCTCCTCTGCCGGGCTCAGCCACGGCCACCGGGGGGGGAGAGGTGCTGGCGGACATCGTGGAGCGCCAAAACGATGTTGACCAGCCCAAGGCCGGTCACCGCTCCCCGGGTGAAGGCGCTCAGCAGCACGGCCCGCACCGCGGGATGCGGCTGCAGGAGGTAGTTGGTGTCCCAGAGCGAGGTCCAGGGCGCCCAGGCCAAGATGAGTCCCACTAGGAGCGAGCTAAAGATGGAGAGGAAGGGGGCCATGGGTTGACGACGTTCTCCCGCCGCGGGGGCCGGCCTAGCGCAGGGCCGCCCGCAGGTCGCGGACCTTGGTGGCCACGTCGCGGAAGTTGGCGTCCTGGCCGTAGAGGTCGGTGAAGACGTGCAGGGCCTTGTCCGTATCCCCGGCCGCCTCCAGCGCGCTGGCGAGATCGTAGCGGAGACCTTGGTATTCCTCCTCGCTCCGGTCAGGGGCGGTCAGGCCTTTCTCAAACCACTTCACCGCCAGCTTGGCCATGCCCTTCTCCAGAAAGCAGATGCCGAGCATGCTGCTGCATTCAAGGAGGCGGTTCTCGTCCTTGGCCGCCAGCTGGAACTCGGCGATGGCCTCGTCGATGAGCCCCATCTCCTTGTAGGCGATGCCGAGGTTGTAGCGGGTGTCGTAGTCCTCCTTGCCCAGCTGCTTGTCGACGCCCTTCTTGAACTCCTTGAAGATGTCGGCGAGGCCGGCGTCGCCGAGGTCCGTCCCCGAGGCCGGGACCGGCTCCTCCACCGCCGACTGGGCGCCGAACAGGCCTCCGAGCTCCGCCCCCAGGTCCAGTCCGCCCTCCTCCGCCGGCGGAGGGGCCGGCTCGGGTTCGTCGAGACCGAGCTCGCCCAGCGGGTCGTCGAGCAACGAATGCGGCCGGACCTCCGCCCGCAGCGGCGGCTCGTCCACCAGATCGGCGGCTTCGTCGGGAGGCGGAGCGCTGGGGACCCGCGGTCGAGACGGCGGCGGCGGAATTTTAGCCTCGTCGAGGCCCAGCTCCGCCATCTTGCGCGCGATCGCGGGATGACCGGAATACCGTTCCCCGATCTCGCTCAGGGCCTCTTTGGCATCGTCGACGAAGCCCAGGGAGATGTAGGACTCGACCTCGTCCAGGACCTTCTGCAGCTCGGCCGGGATCCCGCCGCTGGGCGGGGGGGCGGGCGGCGCCTTCGGGGGCGGGGCCGGCTTCTTCGCCGTCGGCGGCGGCATCGGCAGGGCGGCGGGCTTGGGGACGATCCTTGAGGGCTTGGGAGGAGGAGCGACCGGCCGGGGAGGGGGCGCGACGGGCCGGGGGGCAGCGGCGACCGGTGGCGGAGGCACGGGGGCGGGACGCGGCGGCTCAGGGGCGGGGCGCGCCGGGGCTTTCTTGGCCGGCGCCGGGGGGGGAGGCTCCAGCAACGGCGTCTCCTCCTCGATGCCCAGCGAAATCTCCTCTTCGAGCTCCGCCCCCCCCTCCACGTCGACCGGAACGTCGATCTCCGTCGCGGGCTCCGCGGCTTGGGAAGGCTCCTCCTCCAAGAAATGGCCGGTCAACTCGCCCTCCGCCCCCGACTCCATCCCGAGGTCCAGAGCCTGGAGATCAGGCTCGGGGACTTGATCCAGAGCCGGCGCGTCCAGCCCGCCCTCTTCCACTTCCAGCGGGATCTCTTCTTCCACCGGATCCGGGGGCGGAGGGGCGGGGGCGGGAGCCGGCTCCTTCCGCGGCGCGGCTTTGGGGGCGGGAGGGGCGGCGGCGGGGGCGGCGGCGGCCGCGGGGGCGGGGGCCGGCGGCGGCGGAGAGAGCTGGCGTGCCTCGGCCGCGTGGGTCTCCGCAGCCGCCGCATCCCCTTTCAGGCGGAAGATCTCGGCCAGGAGCCGGGATTGCTCGGCCGCCTTCTCGTTCTCGCCCTTCTCCTTGAAGACGTCGCGCAGCTCCTGTCGAGCCTCGACGTTGTCCGCGAAACGGACGATCACCGCCTCGAGCTGGTCGCGGGCCTTGTCCACGAGACCGTATTTCCGGAACACCCTCCCCTCGGCCAGGTGCTCGTTGATGAACTCCTGGTCCTCTTCGCTGAGAGGCCCGGAGAGCTGGATCGCGGCGCGGGGGCCGGACGCGGGGGCGGCCGGGGCCGGCGCGCTCGGGGCGGAGGTCGCCTCGGGGCCCGCGAGCTCGAAGTCCTCTTCCACGACCGGGGCGGGGGCGGCGGGGGCAGTCGGCCGGCCGCCCTTCTTGGAGCGCACGAACTCCAGCTTGTTCCGGTGCTGCTCGTTCTGGGGCTCGAGCCCCACCAGGATCTCCAGGACGGAAGCCGCCTGGTCCATCTGCCCCTGGTTGATGTAGGCCTCGACGATCTGCGAATAGGTGCCCGGGACCGCGCTGTCCTTGCGCAGCTGGCGGTAGACCTCGACGAGCTTGAGCAGGCTCTTGACGTGGGCGGGGTTCCTCTGGACGATCTGCTGGAGCAGGCTGGCCGCGCGCTCCCCTTCCTTGCGCTCCAAGAGCCGGTCCACGACCGGAAGCAGCTGCTCGTAGGCCCGATCGAACTGCCCTTGCATGAGGCACATGCGCCCCATGAGGGTGCGCGCCTCCTGATCCTGGGGATCCTGCTGCAGGAGTCGGCGGAAGATGCCGTCCGCCTCCTCCACGCGCCGAGCCCCCAGATAGGCCTCGCCCAGACGGAGCGCCACATCCTTGTCCTTCGGAGACTGCCGGCTGGCCTCCTCCAGGAAATGGATGGCCTTGTCATAGTTCTTCTGAACGAGGTGTATGCGGGCCAGCTCCACCCGGAGGCGGCTGCTCTTGGGGTCGATCTTCAGGCCCTTCTCCAGGACCTGCAGCGCCTCCGCCAGGTGGCCCTTCTTGTTCAACTCGTCGGCGATGGCGATGTGTTCCTCGACGGCCTTGGTCGCGTTCCCGTCGCGAGTGTAGAGGTCGGCCAGCTTGCTGCGGACCTTGAGGTCGGCGGGGTCGATCTCCGCCATCTTCTTCAGGGCGTCGCCCGCCTCCCGGACCCGCCCGCGCTTGATGTACTCGTCGAGGACGATCTGGTACTGGCCCTTGGCCTCCACCATGAGGCCCTGCTTCGCGTAGAGGTCGGCGAGGTTGAGGTACGGCTCGAGGGCGGAGGCGTCCAGCTTGTTGATCTGCTTCCAGAGGGCGATGGCCTTCAGGAGGAAGCCGTCCTGGGCCAGGTAGTTGGCCACCTTCGCGTATTCGCTCGCCGCCTCCTTGACCTTGTTGAGCCGGGTGTAAAGGTCCCCGATCTTCTTGACCGTGTTCCAGTCGCGCGGGTTGTCGTCGACGAGCTGGCGATAGAGGGTGATGGCCTTGTCGAAACGCCCGGCCTTCTCCTCCTTCTCCGCGTCCTGCTTGACCTTGACGGGGTTGATCTTGGCCACGCCCGCCCTACCTAGTCCCCTTGGCGGTCGGCCCGGGGAGCAAACCGCCGCCCACGCTCAGAACAGCCACGGCTGGGTCCCCTGGAAGGAGCGGCGGTGGATTGCGGAGGGCCCTAGGCGCCTTAGGGCAAGCCGGTGGTCTTCGCTCGCGTAGCCCATGTTGTGAGCCAGGCCGTAACCGGGATGGCGGAGGTCCCACTCCCGCATGATACCGTCCCGGGCCACCTTGGCCACGATGGAGGCGGCGGCGATGGAGACGGAGAGGGCGTCCCCCTTGATGATGGGACGCTGGGGCAGGGCGAGACCGGGAACGGTGAGCGCGTCCACGAGAAGCAGGCCCGGCCGGACGCTCAAGCTCTCCACCGCCCGCCGCATGGCCAGGTAGGTGGCGCGGAGGATGTTGAGGCAGTCGATCTCCTCCGGTTCCGCGCAACCGAGGGCCCAGGCTCGAGCCTGGCTGCGTATACGGGCGGAGAGCGACTCGCGCTGCCTCTGGGTCAGGCGTTTGGAGTCGTCCAGTCCTTGGGTGTCGAAGGCCTCGCCCAGCACCACCGCCCCCGCCACCACCGGACCGCAGAGGGCACCCCGGCCCACCTCGTCCACTCCCGCGACCAGCGCGTGGCCCTCGGCGTAAGCCTCCTCTTCGAAACGTGCGTCGCAATGAAGTTCCTCGCCCCGGTAGACGAGGGGCCGCCGGCCGCGGGCAGACCGCTTCCTACGCGCCGTCATGACCCCATCCGGACCCCGCCTCGCGCAAGCCGCCACCTCCGGTCCGCGGTGCGCCCCTCCCCGCCCCGGAGCTAGGCCTCCGCTCGCTTCTCTTTCATGCGTCCGGCCTTCCCCTTGCGGTCTCTCAGGTAATAGAGCTTGGCCCGCCGCACCCGGGCCTGCTTGACGACCTCGATCTTCTCGATGGTCTGCGCGTGCAACGGGAAGATCCGCTCCACCCCCTGTCCGAACGAGACCTTGCGGACGGTCATGGTGGCGCGGGCTCCGCTGCCCCGGAGGCCGATCACCACTCCCTCGAAGACCTGAACCCGCTCCCGCTCCGTCTCCTTGGGCTTGCCTTTGATCTCCTCCTTGACGCTCGTCTCCTTGACCCGCACGTGCACGCGCACGGTGTCGCCGGCGCTGAGTCGGGGGAGGGCCTTCTTCAGGTCGGAGGCCTCGATACTGTCGATGGGATTCATTTCTATCTTCCTATTCCGGTAGTGCGAACGTTTCCTTCTTTGGGGTCTCCCCCGCCTCTTCCCCCCGCCCATCCTCGAGCTCGCGCAGGAGACTCTCGTCCTCCGCGGAGAGCCGGGCCGCCTTCAGCAGGTCCGGGCGTCGCTCGCGGGTCGCGCGCAGGGCTTGCTGGCGCCGCCAGCGCCGGACCCGCTCGTGGTCGCCCGAGAGGAGGACCTCCGGAACGGCCCGTCCCCGCACCACCGCCGGTCGCGTGTAGTGGGGATGGTCCAGAATGCCGTCCGCGAAGGAGTCGGCCTCCGCCGAGCCAAGGTCGCCCAGGGCCCCCGGCAGCAGCCGTACCGTGGCTTCGATGACGGCCAGGGCCCCGACTTCGCCGCCCGTGAGCACGAAGTCGCCCAGGCTCATCTCTTCCGTGGCCAGGCCTTCCCGGACCCGCTCGTCGATCCCCTCGTAACGCCCGCAGAGCAGGAGCAGCCGGTCCAGGCCGGCATAGCGCTCGGCCGTCCGCTGGTCGAAGGGGCGGCCACGGGGAGAGAGCAGCACCACCCCCCTCCGCTCCCCGGGCGCGGCCGGGATGGCCTCCGCTGCCCGGAAGAAAGGCTCCGCCTTCATGACCATGCCTGGACCGCCCCCGAAGGGAGCGTCGTCCACGGTCCGGTGGCGGTCGTCCGTGTAGTCCCGGAGGTCGTGCACCCGTATGTCCACGAGCCCGCTCTCGCGGGCGCGCTGCACGATACCCTCGGCGAGGGGGGCCAAGACCAAACGGGGAAAGATGGTGAGCACCTCAATCCGCAGCATCGACCAGCTCCGGAAGGACCGCCACCAAGCGACCGCGGGAGAGGTCCACCCGCGTCACGAAGGGCGCGGCCAGGGGGATGAGCGATTCCCCCCCCGCCCCCCGCACGACCAGCACGGGAGCGGCCGCTCCCGTCTCCAGCAGATCCACCACCGTGCCCAGCGGGCGCCCGGCCGCGTCTTCTGCGCAGAGGCCCCGGAGCTGGTGATGGTAATACGAGCCCTCCGGCAACGGAGTGAGCTCGTCCTCATCGATGCGGATCTCCAGGCCCCGGTAACCTTCCGCCTCGTCGATCGAGTCCACGCCCTCCAGCTTGAGTACGAAGCGCCCCTTGTGGGGCCAGCAGGAGGTCACCGTCACCTCGCGGGCTCCGCCTCCGGGTCCGGGCACGAAGGCCCGGCGAAGGGAGGGGAAGCGATCGGGCCGATCGGAGAGGGACTGGGTCAGGACCTCACCCTTCCGGCCCTGGGGCTTCACGACCCGGCCGATCACGACCAGGTCGCTAAAGGTGCGGGGGGCGGTCAATCCCGGATCTCCAGCTCGCAGGGCCGACCCCGGCGCCGGCCCACTGCCTCCAGGACCGTGCGCAGGGCGTCGGCGGTGCGGCCCCGGCGGCCGATGACCCGGCCGCGGTCGCCGGGGGCCACCTCCAGCTCCAGCACCGACACCCCCCCCTCCACGCGCTCCTCAACGAACACGTGCTCGGGCGCCTCCACCAGGGCCCGCACGAGGGTTATGAGCAGTGTCTCCACCGCTTCTAGCCCGCGGCCTCGGCCTTTCGCTTGAGCAGGCTGCGGACGGTGTCCGAAGCTCGAGCTCCCTTGCCGATCCAGTACTGCGCCCGCTCGGCGTCGATCTTCACCACCGCCGGGTTGCGCCGTGGATCGTAGTGCCCCAGCACCTCCACGAATCGCCCGTCCCGCCACGCCTTGGAATCCGCGACCACCACCCGATAGTAGGGTCTCTTGGTAGTCCCCGTCCGTCTCAGTCTGATCGAGAGCATCCTCGTGCCTTCCTTTACCGAAAATGGGGCAGGCGTGCGGCCATGCGCTTCATGGCCTTGGCTCCTCCCCCCAGGCCCTTCATGAGCCTCCGCGCCTGCGCAAACTGCTTGAGAAGCCGGTTCACGTCCTCGACCGCGTTGCCGCTCCCCCGGGCAATCCGCTTCTTGCGGCTGCCGTTGATGATCGAGGAGTCGCGACGCTCCTTGGCCGTCATGGAATCGATGATGGCGATGGCCCGCCCCATCTCCGCCTCCCCCGCGTCCACGTCCACGCCCCGCAGAGAGCCGGCTCCCGGGATCATGGACAGCACCTCATCGAGCGGTCCCATCCGCCGGAGCTGCGTCATCTGGTCCCGGTAGTCATCGAGGGTGAACTCGCCCCGGCGGAGCTTGCGGACGAGCTCCTCCCCCTTCTCGTGGTCCGCCGCTTGCTCCGCCCGCTCGATGAGGCCGAGCACGTCCCCCATGCCCAGGATGCGCGCCACCATCCGGCTGGGCAGGAACGGCTCCAGGCCGTCCACCTTCTCCCCCACCCCCGCGAACTTGACCGGGCAGCCGGTGACCGCGGCCGCGGAGAGAGCCGCCCCTCCCCGCGCGTCTCCGTCCAGCTTGGTGAGGACGATGCCGGTGATGCCGATGCGTCGGTGGAACTCCTCCGCGCTGCGGACGGCATCCTGGCCGGTGAGCGCATCCGCCACGTAGAGGACCTCGCTGGGCTCGGCGATGGTCTTCAGCTCCTGGAGCTCCGTCATCAGCGCCTCGTCGATGTGGAGCCGGCCCGCGGTGTCCACGATGACGAAGTCGTGGCCGAGGTCCCCGGCCTCGCGGAGGGCCGAGCGCAGGAGTTCCCGGGGGTCCGAGCTCTCGAGGGGGTGATGCACCTTCTGGTCCGCCTGCGCTCCCAGCGTCCGGAGCTGCTCGCGGGCGGCTGGGCGGTTGACGTCCGTCGACACGAGGAGGGGGTGGCTCCCCCGCGCGGAGAGCCAGCGTCCGAGCTTGGCCACGGTCGTGGTCTTGCCCGAGCCTTGGAGTCCGGCCATCAGCACCACGGAGGGAGGGCGGGCCGAGGTCAGCACCCGCGGCGGCTCCTCGCCGCCCAGCACGGCCACCATCTCGTCCCGCACCACTCGCAGCACGGCTTGGTCGGGGGTGAGGCTCCTCAGCACCTCCTGGCCGGTGGCCGCCACCCGGACACGGTCCAGGAGCTGCTTGACTACTTTGAAGTGAACGTCCGCTTCCAGCAGGGCGAGCCGAACCTCACGCAGGGCTGCGTCCACGTGCGCCTCGGACAGCGCACCTTGACCCCGGAGCGACCGAAAGATCCCCTGGAGCCTTTCGCTCAGTGCTTCGAACAAGAAAACGTCACCTCGATACGCGGATTCGTGCCAGATGTCGTACCCCGATGCCGCAGCGCCGCCCGGGGCAACCCAAAGCAATAGTTGATCTTATGGCACAACGGTCGGTTTGTCAAACCCTAAAGCCCACTCCCGCCGCGGGTTAGGCCCCCCTCCCCCGATCTAGAACGTCCGGGCAATGGCCAGCAGAGCCGCCATCTTCTGGTTCGTGTCCCGAAGGCGGCTGGCCAGGGTCCGTCCGAAGGCCCAGAAGAACTTGGAGGTCAGGTCCGGGCGGTTCGCCATCAGGGTCGCTACCTCCTGGTGGGGGAGGGCCAGGACTTCGCAGTCGGTGTGGGCGATGGCGTGGGCCGAAGCCGGGCCCCCGTCGAGGAACTCCATCTCCCCGAAGAACTCCCCCGGCCGCAGGATGGCGAGGGCCTCCTCCCCCCCGCCGGGAACGGCCTTGCTGATCCGGACCTGCCCCTGGTGGATCACCTGCAGCTGTCCACCGGGAGAGCCCTCGGTCAAGATGACGGCCCCTTCCCCGTAGCGCTTCACCAGGCCCACCATGAGGACCTGGGCCAGCTCCTCGTCATCGAGCTCCCGAAAGAGGGACACCGTCTTCAGAAACTCTTGGATCATGGTTGGCGCGGGCCAGCCCCCAAGAGGCGCGACCCCGCGCCCGGAAGGGGTCGTTAGACCTTGGGACGGCTATACCCTCCGCAGCAGGTGGCCCAGCTTCTCCTTCTTGGTCCTGAGATAGCGGCGGCTCGCGTCGGTGGGAGGGATCTCGATCGGTAGCCGCTCCACGATCTCCAGCCCGTAGCCCTCGAGGCCTACGAACTTCCGGGGGTTGTTGGTCAGCAGCCGGATCTGGTGCACCCCGAGCTCCACCAGGATCTGGGCTCCGATTCCATAGTCGCGCTGGTCGGGCTTGAAGCCCAACACCTCGTTGGCCTCCACGGTGTCCTTGCCCTGGTCCTGAAGCTGGTAGGCCATGATCTTGTGGGCGAGCCCGATGCCGCGGCCTTCCTGGCGGAGGTAGAGCAGCACTCCCTTGCCGGCGGCGGAGATCATCTCCAGCGCCTTGTGGAGCTGATCGCCGCAGTCGCAGCGCGAGGACGAGAAGATGTCCCCCGTCAAGCATTGCGAATGCACCCGCACTAGGACCCGGTCCTCGGGCCGGATCTCTCCCGTCACCAGGGCCACGTGATGCTGCCCGTCGATGAGGCTCTCGAAGGCGTGGATGCGGAAGGGGCCGTAGCCGGTGGGAAGGGCGGCCTCGGCTATCTTGCGTACCAGGCGCTCGTGGCTCATCCGGTACTGGATGAGATCCTTGATGGTGATCATCTTGATCCGGTGGCTGCGGCAAAAAACATCCAGCCCGGGCGCGCGCATCATGGTTCCGTCCTCGTCCATGACCTCGCAGATCACCCCCGCGGGGTAGAGGCCGGCCAGGCGGGCCAGGTCCACCGCCGCCTCCGTCTGGCCGGAGCGGACGAGCACCCCGCCCGGGACCGCCCGCAGGGGGAACATGTGGCCGGGGCGGGCCAGGTCGGAGGGGCGGGTCCCGGGATCGATGGCCGCGAGCACGGTGCGGGCACGGTCCCCGGCCGAGATGCCGGTGGTGGTTCCCTGCTTGGCCTCGATGGGGACGCAGAAGGCGGTGCCGAAGCGGGCGCTGTTCTCCTCGTCCTGGACCATGAGGGGGATCCGCAGCTCGTCCAACCGCTCGGGGGTCATGGGCAGGCAGATCAAGCCCCGCCCATGGCGGGCCATGAAGTTGATGACCTCGGGCGTGACCTTCTCGGCCGCGATGGTGAGGTCGCCCTCGTTCTCGCGGTCCTCGTCGTCCACGACCACGACCATCTTCCCGTCGCGGATGTCTTCGATCGCTTCCGGGATGCTGGCGAACGGCATCATCGCTCCCCAAGCGCGGTCCGAAAGGAGCGCGGGAGCGCTCCCCGCGCGACCCCTAGAGGCCGCCGCGCGCGGCCAGGAGCCTTTCCACGTACTTCGCGATCACGTCCACCTCGAGGTTCACGGGGTCGCCCAACCGCGCGTCCCGGAGGCTGGTAACTTCGAGTGTATACGGGATCAGAGCCACTGTGAAGGCGCGGGAGCGGAGGCCGGCCACGGTCAGGGATACGCCATCCACTGCCACCGAGCCCTTCTCGACCAGATAGCGCTCCAGCTCCGGGGGAGGCTCCACCGTGAGCTCGGCGGACTCGCCCAGAAGGCGCCATTCGCGCACCCGTCCCACGCCGTCCACGTGCCCCTGGACGATGTGGCCGTCGAAGCGACCCTCGGCGCGGAGCGGGCGCTCCAGGTTCACCCTCACCCCGGGCTGGAGCCGTTCCCCAAACGCCGTGCGTTTCAGCGTCTCCTCCGTGAGCTCGCAGGAGAATCCCGAGGGATCCGACCGGACCGCGGTCAGGCAGCAGCCGTTGACGGCGATGGATCCCCCCGGGGCCGGCCCGAGAAGGCCCCCGGCATCGATGCGCACCTCGAGCACATCCCCCCTCCGCTCCACGGCCGTGACCGTCCCCGTGACCTCGACGATTCCCGTGAACATGTTCGACGCCTCGCCCGGCCGCGCCCGGGAGGGCCGGTCTCGCGGGTGCCATTTGACCTTTCGGCTCGACGCCCGTCAATCCCGGGCGCCCTCCCGCCGCGGGTACCAGAGCTCGAACAGGCGGGGCTCGGGCCAGGGGCCGGGGAGCGAGGGATCGACCGTCCGCCCGCGCCGGAGGGGGCTCTCAGGGCTCAGCCGCAGGGCCTGCCGGAGCCTCGTCGGGTCGGGGCCCCCGAAGGCGGGCCGGCCGTGGCGCCCGCCCAGCAGGAGGGGGGCCCGGAAGAGGGCGACCGCGTCCACGCTCCGCGCGGCCAGGAACGCGCCCAGCACCTCGGAGCCGCCCTCCACCATCAGGCTTCGGATCCCGCGGGTCCAAAGGGTGGCCAGCGCCCAGGGGAGGGAGACCCGGGAGCGCGCTCCGGGCTGGGAGACCACCCTCACCCCCCGGGCCTCCAGCCGGCGGCGGCGACCCGGGTCCGCTTCGCGGCAGAGAACGAGAAGAGGGAAGCGCCGCGCGGAGCGCACGAGCCGGCCGGCGGGGGGCAGACGCAAGTGCGAATCCAAGACTACGCGAAGAAAGGGCCGCTTCACCCCCGGCACGGGCAGAAGCAGGGGATCGTCGGCGAGGACGGTGCCGATCCCGACCAGGACCGCGTCGTGCAGGCGCCTCAGGCTGCGGGCCTGCCGCCTCTGGGCCGGACTCGTGATCCACTTGGATTCGCCGTTAGCGGTGGCCAGGCGCCCGTCGAGGGTGAGACCGCTCTTCAGGAGGACGAAGGGACGGCCGGCCCGGGCGGAGACCACGAAGCGCTCGTTCAGGAGTAGGGCCTCCACTCCCAGCACTCCCGTGGTCACCTGGAGCCCGGCCCTCCGCAGCCGGGAGAGCCCGCGCCCGTCCACGCGGGGATCGGGATCGGGCAGAGCCGCCACCACCCGTCGCACGCCCGCGGAGAGGATCTGGGGCACGCAAGGTGGCGTGCGGCCCTGATGCGCGCAGGGCTCTAGGGTGACGTAGAGGGTGGAGCCCCGTGCCCGGGCCCCCGCCCGGGCCAAGGCCACGACCTCGGCGTGGGGGCCCCCCGCGCGGGCATGGTGTCCCTCCCCCACCACCCGGCCCTCCCTCACCACCACGCAGCCCACGACCGGGTTGGGGTTGGTCTCGCCCAGGCCGCGCGCGGCCAGGCGAAGGGCGCGGGCCATGAACCGTTCGTCCGTGTGTGTGGGCGGGACGCCCGGGAGCGCGGTCTTCATTCCCAGCCCAGGAGGCTGTCGGTGAAGGCGGCGGCGTCGAAAGGCAGGAGGTCCTCCGCCGACTCCCCCACCCCCACGTAGCGGATGGGGATCCCGAGCTCGCGCACCACCGCCACCGCCACCCCGCCCTTGGCCGTCCCGTCGAGTTTGGCGAGGACGAGACCGGTGACCCCCGCGGAGCGGGCAAACTCCCGGGCCTGGGCCAAGCCGTTGGACCCCACGGTGGCGTCAAGGACGAGCAAGGTCTCGTGGGGAGCCCCCGGCACTTCACGGCCGGCAACGCGCACCATCTTGGCCAGCTCCGCCATCAGGTTGCCCTTGGTGTGGAGGCGTCCCGCGGTGTCCACCAGGACGGCGTCTTGTCCCCGCGCCTTCGCCGCGCGGAGGCCGTCGGTGAGGACCGCGGAGGGCTCCGCCCCCTCTGACCCCCGGTGGAAGGCGGCCTCCGCACGCTCCGCCCACACCGCGAGCTGCTCCGCGGCGGCGGCCCGAAAGGTGTCGGCGGCGCAGAGCAGGACGCTGCGGCCCTCGTTCTTCCAGGCCCGGGCCAGCTTGCCGATGGTGGTCGTCTTGCCGGCCCCGTTGACCCCCACCACGAAGACCACCCAGGGCCTCGAGAGGAAGGGGGCGGCGGGATCGGGCCGCTCGAGCGCGCGGCGGATCTCGTCCCTTAGGGCTGCGCGCAGGGCGGAGACCCCGCCCCCCGAGAGAGGACCGTGCCGCAGGCGCTCCATGGCCTCCTGCACCGCGGGCAGCCCGAGATCCGCCACCAGGAGGGCCTCCTCCAGCGCCTGGAGAGCGGCCGGATCGAGGGGCCGCCGCCCGCTCAGGAGGTCCCCCACCGGGGTCTCCAGCACCTCCCGGGTGCGGGCCAGGCCTCCGCGCAGCCGATCGAGGAGGGACGCGCTCACAGAGCAGCGTCCAACTCTTCCTGGGTCTGCGCGGAGTGCCGGATGCCCTGGGCCAGGAGGACCTCGGGGCCGAGGGACACCACCAAGTAGTAGCCGTCCTTGAGGGGACGCAGGATCACGGTGCCGAGGGCGTAGCGGCACAGGATGTGGTGGATCCCCCCCCCCGCATAGCGCTTCATCGTCCGCTGGGCGACGGCGAGGCCGATGCCCTGATAGGCCCCGATGAGGCGGTGGCGGTAGTCGCGGGCCCCCGCCTCCACCACCACCTCGCCCACCCCGTCGATGAGAAGCGCCGCTTGGGCCCCGGTCACCGCCCGGAGCAGCCGCTCGAGGGCTGCGAGGTAGGGCAAGCGGTCCTCAGCGTCCCGGGGAGGGACAACGACGGAAGGGGAGCATGCCGATGCTACTTGGGAAGCTCCTTGAGCAGCTCCCCTGCGCGCCGGCCGGAGGGGCCCCCGGGGTCCTTCTTGAGCGCACCCTCCAAGCAGGTGCGCGCCTCCTTGAAGCGTCCCACCCGGTTGTAAAGCTGTCCGAGGCTCAGGAGCAGCCCCGGATTTTCGGGCGCCTCCTTGGCCCCGATCTCCAGCTGAGCGATGGCCTCCTCCACGCGGCCCAGCCCCACGAGGGCGTCCGCGAGGCCGAGGTAGGGGTCGGCGTAGGACTTGTGGCGGTTGACGCTGGTCCTAAACCAGTTGGCGGCCTCGCCATAGTTCTTTTCCTCGAGGAACGCCTCCCCCAGGTTGCGGGCGGAGATCTCGGGGGTGGGGTTGGTGGGGTCGTTGAAGGCGGCCAGGAACTCCTTCTTGCCCTCCTCCCGGTTGCCGGCCAGGATCAGGGCCGACCCCAGGTCATTGCGCACGTCCGTGTAGTAGGGGTTGAGCTCCAGGGCCTTCTTGAAGGCCTCGGTGGCGTCCGCAAACTTCTGCTTCTGGGCAAGGGCCTGGCCGAGCCCCTTGTAGAAGTACGGGTTCTTGGGGTCGAGCTTGATCGCCTTCTTGAACTCGTCGATGGCCATGTCCGCCCGACCCTCGCGCAAATGCATGAGGCCGGCGGCGAAGCGGCTCTCGGGGTCGGCCTGGGCGGCGGCCGCGCCCGCGAGGCCCACGGCCAGGAAGAGGACGAGGGCGGTCCTATGGAGCAGTCGCTTGCGGAATGGATTCATGATTCGGGACCTCAGGCGCTAGGGATGGAGGGAGCCGGCTCCGCGACGGGAGCGGCCGGGACTTGCCCCGCTTCCGCCTGGCGGGCGGCCACGGAGGCGCGGCGGGCCTTTGCGGGCGTCAGTTCCCCCGCGGCGGCGGCCCGTTCGAAGGCCTCCACACAGACGAGGTCGAACTTCTTCCCGGCCAGAAACCGCAGGCGGGCGAGCGCGGCTTCGAAGGTCATGGCCTTGGAGTAGGGGCGATCGGTGGTCATGGCGTCGAACGCGTCGGCCACGCTCACGATCCGGCCCAGGAGAGGGATCTCCTCCCCCTTGAGCCCGTCCGGGTAGCCGCTGCCGTCCATGTTCTCGTGGTGCATGAGCCCCGCCCCCGCCATCTCCTTGAGGAGGGGAACCGCCTCCAGGATGTGGGCCCCCCTGGTGGGGTGCTGCTTCATGATCTCGTACTCGTCCTCGGTGAGGGCCGCCGCTTTACGCAGGATCTTGTCCTCGATCCCGATCTTGCCCACGTCGTGGATGATGCCGGAGAGGTGCACCCTCTCCACCTCTTCGGGAGTCATGCCCAGGTGCTTGGCCGTGATCATCGAGTAGTAGGCCACGCGTTCGGAGTGGCCGCGGGTGTAGGGGTCCTTCTCGTCGATGGCGTTGGCGAGCATGCGTATGGAGCCCATGAAGAGCTCCTTGTTGGTGGTGGCCGCCCTTTGGATCTCCTCGATGGACTTCTGGATCTCGTCTCCCATCTGGTTGAAGGCGTCCGCCAGCAGCCCCACTTCATTCTCGCTCTTGATAGAGACGCGGGTCGCGTAGTCACCCCCGGCCAGCCGGCGGGCCCCTTGGGCCAGTTGCTGGATAGGCCGGCTGATCTGTCCCGCGAAGGTC
The DNA here is from genome assembly GCA_035570235.1 of Vicinamibacteria bacterium. NCBI lineage: Bacteria > Pseudomonadati > Acidobacteriota > Vicinamibacteria > Vicinamibacteria bacterium. Next base: position 53,910 of record DATMML010000073.1, read on the forward strand.
ACCCCCAGAACGATGGCCAGCACCGTCACCACCGCCACCAGGGCCAGGGACTTCCGTCGCATGTCGAAAGCCGTGAAGTACGCCTTGCCCTCCTCCACCTGGACGATGACCCCCCACCCGGAGTCGTCGGGGACCCGGGTGTAGGTCCCGAGCATCTTGATCGCGCCCCCGGGGGCGGGGATCGCGAAGGGGCGGGTGGCGGCGATGCCCTTGGACTCGAGGAATTCGCGCACGATCTCGATGTTCGACATGTCGGTTCCGAGGCCCACCGATCGGTCGGAGTGGGCGATGATGTGGCCGCGGCCATCGACCACGTACACCGCGAACAGCTGCTCCCCCGTCTGCTCGGTCATGCGCCAGACGGGCAGCAGGCTGGCCACGGCGAGGACCACCCCCTGCACCGCGCCCCCGTACTTGACCGGCTCCGTGATCACGAGCACGGGCTCCTGGAGCGAACTCGAGACCAGGGGCTGCCCGGTCATGGAAGTCCCCTGCAGGCCGCGGTAGAAGCCCTCCCGGAGCGCCTCCTGGATGGCGGGCTCCTGGAGCTGGACCCCGGACTGTGGCCCCTGCCCCGCCCGATCCACCACGCTCACCGAGTTGAAGCCGGTGTTCTCCCCCAGGTAGCGCTCCAGCGCCTTCTGATCGCGGATGTGGGCCAGCCGGGTGGGGAAGGGAATCATCCCCCCGTCCACTTCCATCGTGCGGGCGATGGCCGTCACCTGGGCCCGGAGGCTTTCCACATAGATGGCGGTCTGCTGGGACAGACTGCGCGCCATGTCGAGCTGGGTCGCCTTCTGGCTGAACTCCAGGCTCTCGCGGCTGGTGGAGACGAGCTTGTAGGAGGTCCACAGGAGCGGCACCACCCCCACCGCAAAGAGCAGGGCCAGCAAGTAGACGAGGATGCGTCCGCGACGCCTTCGCGGCCCGGTGCCGGGCACCCCTCAGGCCTCCCGAGCGGCGGCCCCGCGGGCCGGAGTCGCTTCGGAGCGGGTTTGGGCGACGACCTCGTAGACCGCGACCTCTCTCTCCTTGCCCTTGAGAGTGAAGGTGCCCAGGCTCCGGCAGTCGAAGAGGTCGGCCACGCTGGCCCGCGTATTCTCCCCGATGACCACCATGCCCGGCTTGGCCACCGAGCTCTCCAGGCGGCTGGCCGTGTTCACGGTGTCGCCGAGCACCGTGTACTCCTTCTTGTTGACGCTCCCGATCTCCCCCGCCACCGCCTTGCCGCTGTTGATGCCGATGCGGACGCGCACGGTGGGCCCTTCTTTGCGATCGGCGTTGAACTCGGCCAGGCGTTCCTGCATCTCCAGGGCGGCGCGGATGGCGCGGGCCGCATGGTCGGGCATGTCGAGGGGGGCCCCGAACACGGCCATGATCGCGTCCCCGATGTACTTGTCGAGCGTCCCCTCGTACTTGAAGATCACGTCCGTCATGCGCGAGAGATAGTCGTTCAGGAGCAGCGCCACCTGGGAGGGGCTCATCTTCTCGGACATGGTCGTGAAGCCGACGATGTCCGCGAAGAGAACCGTGACCTCCTTGACCTCCGGCACCCCCAGGGCCGCTCCCTGGGAATCGGAGGTGGCGAGGATCCGGCTCGTGACCTGGGGAGAGAGGAATCGCCCCAGGCGCTCCCTTTTCTTCTCCTCGGCCACGATCTTCTGGTTGAGTCGGGCCCGCTCCACAGCCACCGCCGCGTAGTTGGCGAGAGCGGTGAGAAGATCGAGGTCGTTGAGGGTGAAGCAGTTGGTGAGCATGGGGGAGTCCACGTGGATGATCCCGATGACCTGGTCCTTGTTCCAGAGGGGAGCGCACATCGCGCTCCGAATCCCGTGAAACCGGATGGAGTCCCCGGCCCCGAAGCGGGGGTCCACCATCGCGTCGGAGGTCAGGATGGAGACGCGGTCCTTCAGCACGCGGTCGGCGATGGTCTTGGAGATCGTGATCTTTCCGGTGTCGCTGCCCGCGCCCGGCGTACGGTGCTTGATCACCATGGGTACGAGCTTGTTGTCCGGCTCCTCCTGCAGCATGAGGAAGCCGCGGTCAGAGGGAATGTGGTCGAAGACGATATCCATGACCTGTTGAAGCACCTCTTCCACGGGCCGGACCGCGATCAAGGTCTCCGCCACCTTGGTGAGGACCTTCAGGATGCGGTTGGACTTCTCGATCTCCTGCAGGTCCACGGCCGGGGTGGCCTTGCGGGGATCGGCGGGCGTGGGGATGCTGCCCGCGGTGTCGCTCGTGGAGAGAAGCCGGGAGAGCTCGCCCACGCTGCGGATGATGGTGCCCGCCTCCTCGGAGAGCGGCTTGGCCTCGTCCAGGATGACCTTGCCTTCGAGCGTCTTGCTCAAGGTCATCAGGAACTTCCCGAGCAGGATCCGGTCCCCGTCCTTGAGGGGGGCCTCCACCACGGGCACTCCGTTGACCTGGGTGCCGTTCTTGGACTTGAGGTCGGCGATCCGCACCCCGTCCTCGTCCACTGTGATGCGGGCGTGGGTGCGGGAGATGCCGAAGTCCTTGAGGACGATCTGGCAGTCGGGTGAGCGACCGATCACCACCTCGCCGGTGGTGAAGGTATACGCCTGCGGGGTGTCTCCGTCCTGATAGACCAGGCGATACATGACCCTGAGCGGCCCGAGGCCGCGCCCGTCCCGGAAGTCCTTATTCTACTCCCTTTTCAAGCTCCTGAGCATCAGCTCGTCCACCGCCTCCCGGGGCGGCTTACCCTGGTAGAGAACCGCGCGCATCTGTTCGGCAATCGGCATCTCGATCCCCGCCCGGGCGGCCAAGGCGCAGGCGGCGAGTGTCGTACGGACTCCTTCCGCCACCAGCCCCGCCGTAGCCTCGCCCAGGCTCCGGCCGGACCCCAGGGCTTCCCCCACCCGCCGGTTGCGCGAAAGAACGCCCGTGCACGTGAGCACGAGGTCACCAAGTCCGGCCAGCCCGGCCAGGGTGTCCGGCCGACCCCCCAGGCCCACCGCCAAGCGGGACATCTCGGCCAGGCCGCGGGTGATGAGGGCGGCCAGGGTGTTGTGGCCATAGCCCAGGCCGCTCACGATCCCTCCCGCGATCGCGATCACGTTCTTGAGCGCCCCCCCGAGCTCCACCCCCACCACGTCGTCGCTGGAATAGGCCCGGAAGGTCCGGCTGGAGAGGGTCTTCTGCACCGCCTCCGCCACTCTGCGGTCAGCGGAGGCCACGACCACGGCCGTGGGCTGCTCGCGGGCGACCTCGAGGGCGAAAGAGGGCCCGGAGAGGACAGCCAGGGGAAGCCCGGGCACCTCCTCCTGCGCCACCTGCGTCATGCGCTGGAGAGTGTCGATCTCGAGTCCTTTGGTGGCGGAGACGAGAACCGCCTCCTTGGGCGCCAACCCCTTGAGCGCGCGGTACACGCCGCGGCAGAACTCGGACGGGATCACGACCAGGAGGACCTCCGCCCCCTCGACCGCCGCGGGGAGGTCGTGGGTGGCGGCGATGCCCGCGGGTAAGGCCACCCCCGGCAGATGCCTGGGGTTCCCGCCGCCCTCGGCGATGTCGCGGGCGACCTCGGGCTCGCGGGCCCAGAGGCGCACGCGGTGGTCGGCGCGCACGCAGTGGGCGGCGAGGGCGGTTCCCCACGCTCCTCCTCCGAGGACGGTGACCCTCACCGTGCAGGCGCCCCCAGCCGGCCCTCCCGGCCTTGGGCCAGGCGCACGATGTTGCCGCGGTGTCTCCAGATGACCAGGGCCGCGGCGCCGGTGGCGGCCCAGGCCACGGGCGGTGGAGAGCCGAGGATGAGGGTAGCCGCTGCCAGGGCGACCGCTCCCACCATCGAGCCCACCGAGACGTAGCGGGTCATGGCCACCACGAGCGCGAACGCGCCCACGGCCAGGAGGGTGGCATAGGGAGCCAGGAGCAGAAAGGCCCCCGCCCCCGTGGCCACGCCCTTGCCCCCCTGGAAGCCGAGCCAGGGGGGATACATGTGCCCGATCACGGCTCCCAGGGCGGCCAGGGCGGGGAGGACGCTCGAGGTCGGGGCCAGGGAGGACACGACCAGGGCCGCGGCCGCGCCTTTGCACGCGTCCAGCAGGAGGGCCAGCAGCCCCGCCGCCTTCCCCGCGCTCCGCATTACGTTGGTGGCCCCCACATTGCCACTCCCCACCCGGCGGACATCGGCCACGCCGAAAGCGCGAGCCACCATAAAGCTGAAGGGGACGGAGCCGATGAGATAGGCGCCGGCCAGGAGAGCGAGATGCCAGGGCATTCCGCCCAGTCTACGCCCCGAGGAGAAAGCTCGCGAGGGGGGTGTAGAGCGCGCCTTCCCGCCCGACCTCGCTCCTGTAGAGGACCAGGCTCTCGAGGGAGACCTTGCCCAGGTCGGCGGGGGGCAGCTCAGGCGAGGGGGCCCGCTCTCGCCAGCGTCCGAGGGTTAGGTGCGAGCGGAAAGGCCGGGTCTCGCGCGGGAAGCCCACTCCCACCGCAGCCTCTTCGCAAGCCGCCTGAAGGGCCAGGACCGGGGGCGCCAGCGAGACTCCGAGCCAGAGCACGCGCGGGCTGCCCCGGGGGGGGAACAGGCCGAGACCAGAGATCTGGGCCTCGGACGGTGGGCAGGCGGCGGCGAGCCCCTGGAGCCGCGGCCCCAGCTGCTGGATCTGCGCGGGGAGCGTGGATCCGAGAAAGCGCAGCGTGAGGTGGATCCCCTCCGGGCGGACAAAGCGCACGCCGGGCACGCGGTGTCGGATCTCCCCCATCAGCTCCGCGATCCGCGCGCGCAGGCCCGACCCGATGGCGAGGGCCACAAAGGCCCGGACGTGGTCGGGTGGGTCCCCGCCCCGCCTCACCAGTGGGCGAGGCCGAGCAGGCCGCGCCGCATCATCTCCAGAGCCGCCTGCGAGGCCTGATAGCGGACGCGCTCGCGTCCGCCGGGAAAATGGACCTTGCGCACGCGTGTGCCCGCCGCCCCATCCAAGGCGAGGAAGACGAGGCCGACCGGCTTCTCCGCGCTCCCCCCGTCGGGGCCTGCGATGCCCGTGATACCCACCCCGATCGCGGTGCCCGCCGCCCGGCGCACTCCCGCGGCCATGGCCGCCGCGACCTCTGCCGAGACCGCGCCCACGGAATCAAGGAGAGCCGCCTCCACCCCCAGAAGCTCGGCCTTGGCGCGGTTGGAGTAGGTCACGTACGCCCGCTCCAGGAAACGACTGGCCCCCGGCACATCGGTGAGGCGCGCGGAGAGAAGGCCCCCCGTGCAGGACTCGGCCAGGGCCAGGGTCAGCCCCCGCTCGCGGAGGAGGTCGGCTACGACTTCCGGCAGCTCGCGCCCGTCCTCCCCATAGATGCGGCCGGGGAGGCTCTCGCGCAGCCCCGCGGCCAAAGCCTCGATCCGCGCTTGCGCCTCCGCCTCCGAAGCCCCGCTCGCGGTGAGGTGGAGCTCTACCTGGCCAGGTCCCCCCAGGATGGTCGTGCGCGGGTTGGTGAACGACTTGTAGACCGGCGCCACCGCCTGTTCGACGTCACTCTCCGACATGGAGGCGATCTTGAGCACGCGCGTCCGAAGCACGGTGCCCCCCGCCCGGTCCCGGATCAGGGGCGAGACCTGCTCCTCGAACATCGGCTCCATCTCGGTCGGGGGGCCGGGCAGGAGGATGAGCACCCGGGCTCCGCTCTCCACGCGCTGGCCCGGCGCCGTGCCCCGAGGATTGGGCAGGACGATGGCACCTTCGATCACATCCGCCTGCTTCTCGTTGACGGGCGCCATCTCCCGGAGATATCGGCGGAAGCGTTCCTTCAGCATCTCCAGGAGCCGGGGGTCCCGGTGAAGCCCGCGTCCGAGGGCGGCCGCCGCCGCCTCGCGGGTGAGATCGTCCTCCGTGGGACCCAGTCCCCCCGTCGCGATCACGATGTCGGCGCGGGCGAGCGCGGCGCGGAAGGCGGACTCAAGAAGGGCCGCGTCATCGGCGACCGTGACCCGCGACCCCACCTCCACGCCCAGCTCCCGCAGCCTTTCCGTCAGATAGAGGGCGTTGGTGTCGGAGCGGAGCGGGGTGAGGAGTTCGCTGCCCACGGCCAGGATCTCGGCCCGCAGGGTCATGTCAGGGGCCAGACGAGGAGCCCAACCCGGAGGATGAGGTTGGCGTAAATGCCGGCCATGACGTCATCCACCATGATCCCCCAGCCGCCCGGAAGCCGCTCGAAGTCGCGGGCGGGATAGGGCTTGACCACGTCCAGGAGGCGGAAGAGCACGAACCCGAAGATCACGATCCAGGGCCGGAAGGGCAGGGCCAGGAGAGAGACCCACATGCCGATCACCTCGTCCCAGACCACGATTGACGGGTCCTCCTGCCCCACCCGTCGGGCGACGTGGGAAGCGGCGGCCACCCCGACGAGGAAGAGGACCGCTGCCAAAGCGGCCTGCTGAGCAAGGGCGAGTCTCTGGAGGGGCCAGAAGAGCAGCACTCCGAGGGCGGAGCCCGCGGTGCCGGGGGCGAAGGGCGCGTATCCCGAGCCGAAACCCGTGGCCAGAACCGTGGCGCAGGCGGTGATGAAGCGGGAGCGCGGGGCCGCGGGCGGAGCGGGATCGGCCATGGACGGGGATCATATCCTAGCGCCGGCGGAGCCGGCCCTCGGGATCGCGGGGGGCCACGCGCACGGTCTCGGAATGGGCAATGGCGACGCGGCCGCGCCCTCCGCGGGCGGGGCGCAGGTGCTTGCGCCGTGTCACGTGGACGTCCACCTGGGCCGCGGCCCGGGCGTCGCTGAAAAAAGCCGCCACCTCTGCCGCCTCCCTGAAGTCCTCTCCCCCCGCGCGGCCCTCCGGGTCCCGGAGTATGACTTGGGCCCCGGGCACGTCCCGGGCGTGCAGCCACACGTCCTCCGGACGCGCCACGTGAAAGGTCAAGTGATGGTTCTCTTTCGCCCCCCTCCCCACCAGCAGCGAGAACCCGCGCGCGGTGAGGTAATGGCGAGAGCCGGGCCTGGCCGTCGTACCCGACTCCCGTCCACCCCCGCCTCCTTCCGCTCCCCGCGGCGGCTCGAGGTCGGCGACGTCTCGGGCCTCGTGGAGGCGGGCCTCGCGGGCCCGCTCGGCTTCCAGGGCGACCCGCGTCTCCCCCAGGCGCGTCTCCACTTGGCGCCGCGCTTTCTCGATGCGCCGGGCCTTCTGGAAAAGGCGGTCCGCGTTGCCGGGGGCGGAGAGGGTCGGATCGACCGCCACCAGCAGGTGCCGATCGGGGGCGTAGGGATCGGGGACCTCCGCTTTTCCCGCCACGGGAGCGAAGCTGCCCGGGGAGGCGAGGAGGGCCTCCGCTTCCCTCCGCAGCCGTGCCGCCTCGGGCAGGCCCTGGAGGTCCCCGAGGAGATGGGCCTCGAGCTGGGCGAGACGGCGCCCCTTACGACCGGCCTCCTGAAGGGCGCTCTTCCTCGCCCGCTCGAAGCGCGTCCCCCGCGAGCGAGCGAGCAGAAACAGAGAGGCGGCTTCGAGCCAGGAGGCAGGGTGAAGGGCCACGCGCTTATGCCCCTCGAGGGGAAAAGGGGCGAGGGCCACAGCCTCGGGGGGAGCGAGGTCGGCGTCGTGCCACGTCGCCATCGGTCCGGGAGCGAGCAGGGTCGGGCGCGGAGAGGCCAGCCGGGTCCGCAGGGCGGCCAGTGACTCCGGCTGCCCGTCCAGCTCCCGCGCCAGAAGCGGGCCCAGGCCCGGGCAGACGCTGAGCAGCGCCCGGGGAAGGCTGCGCCCCGTGGCCGCGGCGGTGGCGGCCGCCGCGGCCAGGAGCCGCGGATCGACGCGGTCCCATTCTCGCTCCCCCGCCGCCGCCGGCAGCGGCCAAGCCGGTGGCCCCGCCCCCACCGTGGCGAGGGCGGCTCCCTCCACGATGAGCGTGAGGGCCGGCACTCCGGAAAGCCGAAGGACGAGGAGGGCCCGCCCGACGTCCATCACCACCGTCCTCTCTCCGAGAATGCGATGGAGCGCCGTGAGCCGGACTCCTCCCAGGTGCTTGCGGAGGAGCAGCAGGGCTTGTCGGGCGCCTCCCGGGGCCTCGTCCTCCGCCCCCTGGGCGAGAAAGCGGGCTTGGGTGCGGGGGAGACGGTAGAGACCGGCCGTGCCGGGGGCAGCCTCCAGCCAGAGCCAGTGATCCCGGTCCCCGGAAACCTCGAAAGCGATGGAATGCGGGCCGCCCAGGTGCGGCCGTCCCAAGTGTCGGCCCCGGACAAACGGCTCGAGTTCGGCGATCACGTGATCGAGGGTCAGGGAGTCCATGCGGGGACGGCGCGGAAGGAAAGCGGGCCTCAGCCCTTAATGACGCGGGTGTGGAGGATCCGATCGTGTAGGGCCCGCCGCGCGGGGTCGAAGAGCATGGGGACGAGGCCCAAGCCGGCAACGAGCACGCAGAGCGCCCCGAGGGCGGTCCTCAAGAGCGCCCGGAGGTAGCCGGCGGGACGGCCGGCCACGTCGACCACGCGCAGGCCAACCCAGATCTTGCCCAGGGTCTGGCCGGTGGTCCCTCCGAAATAGCCGCCGTAAAGGACGCCCAGAAAGGCCAGATAGGCGACAAGATAGGGCCAGGTGGGACGTAGCCCCCGAATCGGCACGTGGGCGGCGCGGCTGGCGAAGTAGACGACTAGGGCCCAGAGGGAGCCCAGGAGGCCGAGGTCCGCGGCTGCCGCCTGGACCCGCTCGCGGAAGAAGGCCGGCCGCTCAACCGGGCGCACGCCGGGCGGGGCGGCGGGCACCTCCAGGGACCACTCGCGCGGTCGCCCTTCCTCGGGGCGGGGCTCGAGGCTGGGCGGCTCGCGGAGGAACTCTCCGCCCATTTCCAGCTCCGCCCCGCGGGAAGTGCCGCGGTGGAAATCGGTCTCCGGGGGACGAAGCGGGAGGTCCAGAGGGGGGGGCGGGAGGGAGTGGAAGTCGTCCCCGCCGTGGCTCCGCTCTCTTGCCGGCGCTTCGACCTCGGCGGGGGTGACGGGGGGGATCCCCTTCGCCTCCAGCGCGGGGGGCTCCGGCGGCGTCGCGGCTGGCTCCTCGCTGTCGAAGAGGGGCAGCCCCGCGTCCTCCGCCCTCTTGCGCTTGCGATGGCGAATCCGCTCCTTGACCTCATCCTTCCACGTCTTCTCTTTCTTGCGGAGGCCGGGGATCTCGCGCAGCGGCTCCGCCTTGCCCCGGGCGGGCGGGGTCAGGGGATCGGGGGCGAGCGCGCCCTCCACCGCGGGGGCCACCACCGCCCCGCAGTAGAGACAACGCTCTTGGCCGGTCGCCAGGGCCTGACCGCAGGCCGGGCAGGTCACCGGCGCGAGCCTCCCTCCCGGAGCATCGTCTCCGCCTGGCTCCGGAAGCGGAGCGCGAAAGGATAGGCGGGATCCTGGGGGGTCACGCGGTCGATGGCGGCGAGGGCGCCCTCGGCATCGCCCTGCTCGATGAGCCGGCGCGCCTCCGCGAGCGCCGGGTCAGCCGCGCTCATCGGCCCCAGGGGGGACGTCGGAAGGGCCATAACGCGCGGGGAGGGGACGCCGGCCAGACCGTCCACGAGGCGCTCCCAGGTGGAGGCGACGGTGCTGGCGAGGAGGGCAAAGCCAAGGGCCCAGAGGGCGACGAGGGCGTGACGGTGCCATCCCTCCCCCCGTCGAAACTCCGTCTCGGCTCCCGGAAAAGCAACCTCCGCAGCGGCCGAGAGTCTCCGCGCCCCGTCCTCCCGATCGGGGAGTTCCCCCGCTCGCTCGTGGTCGTCCAGGGGGGGCACGGCCCCAGCGGGAAGATCGCCCGCGCGCGCGCCATGGCCGGCCAGAACCGCGCCCTTGGACTCTTCGAGGCGGACGAGAGCGCGGCGCTCCTGCTCGGCGTCGGCGGCCTCCGCTTCCCGTCGTCCCTGGCGCGCACCCGCGTGGCCCCGGTCCTGGACCAAGATGCGCCCGAAGACGAGCCCCGCCTCCTGGCTTCGGCCACGCCGGAGGAGGCGCCGCCCCTTGGACAGCCAGCGCTGGGTCCCGTTCGGGGTGAGCCGCTTTACCAAGTAGCCCGCATCCTCCTGATCTGCGCCTCATTATGAGGAAAGCCCCTGGGGGATTCAAGGCGAAAAACGCTGGCCCTCGGCCTCAAGGCGTGGGCGAGCACCACCCCGGAACCCCCGTCCGCCGCCCCCTTCGAAAAGCCCGGAGGGAGTCGCCGGCGCGGGGGGTCGTCGGAAGGGTCTCCTAGGCCGAGCCCACGGGCTCCCCGCGGCGAGCGGAGATGAGGCCGTAGCCCTTCATCTTCCGGTAGAGGTTGGAGCGCTCCACGCGCAGGGCCTCCGCCGTCCGGCTCATATTGCCTCCACACTCCTGATACTTCTTCCAGATGTAGCGCTTCTCGAAGTCCTCGCGGGCTTCGACCAGAGACGGGAAATCGGCGGGCCCGGCGGGGGCGGCGCTGCCCGCGGTCAGGGGGCCCGCCCCCCCCAAGGGCGCGGGCAGGTGAGAGGCCTCAATCCGCTCCCCGGGCGTCATGATGACGAGTCGCTCGATGATGTTGCGCAGCTCGCGGACGTTGCCCGCCCAGGGCAGGCCCGTGAGGTGGGCCAGCACCTCCGGGGATAGCTCTTTCGGGCGCTTGCCGTACTCGGCGGATAGGGTGGCGATGAAATGGCGGGCGAGGAGCGGGATGTCCTCACGCCGCTCCCGCAAGGGCGGTACGTGGAAGGGGATGACGTTCAGCCGGAAGAACAGGTCCTCGCGGAAAGTCCCCCGCTGGATCTCCTCCGCCAGATTCTTGTTGGTGGCCGCGATGACCCTGACATCCACGGTCAGGGGGGAGGCCCCGCCCACGGGTTCCACCCTCTGCTCCTGGAGGACGCGCAGGACCTTGGCCTGCGTCTTCAGGGTCATGTCCCCGACCTCGTCGAGGAAGAGCGTTCCGCCGTCCGCCAGCTCGAACTTGCCCTTGCGCGAGGCCAAGGCCCCCGTGAAGGCGCCCTTGGCGTGGCCGAACAGCTCGCTCTCGATCAACTCCTCGGGAATAGCCGCGCAGTTGACCTCCACGAAGGGGCCCTGGGCGCGGAGGCTTTGGTGGTGGATGGCGCGGGCCACCAACTCCTTGCCGGTTCCGTTCTCGCCGAAGATGAGCACGCGCCCGTTGCTGGGGGCGGCCTGGGCGATCTCCCCGCGCAGGACGCGGATGGGCGGGCTCTCGCCCACCATCACGAAGCGCTGCTCCACCTGCTCCTTGAGGGAGCGGTTCTCGCTCTCCAGCCGCCGCTGGCGCAGGGTGTTCTTCACCACCAGCAGCGTCTTCTCGAGGGAGAGGGGCTTCTCCACGAAGTCGCGCGCCCCCATCCGGACCGCCTTCACCGCGGTCTCGATGTTGCCGTGGCCGGAGATCACCACCACCGGCAGCTCGGGATCGAGGGCCCGCACCCGGCCCAGGGTCTCGAGCCCGTCCATCCGCGGCAACCACACGTCCAGGAGCAGGAGGTCGAAGCGCCTCCCCTCCAGCGCGGCCAGGCAGGCCTCGCCGCTCTCCACCGCCTGCACGGCGTAGCCTTCGTCCCCCAGGATCCCTGCCAGGGAGGCGCGCACGCCGCTCTCATCGTCGACGATCAGCACCGCTTCACGCATCAGCACCTCATGCCGGCAGCTCCACCACGAAGCGTGCGCCCTGGGGAGGGTTGTCCTCGACCCGGATCGCTCCGTGGTGCTCCTGGACAATGCGGCTCACGATGGCGAGGCCCAGGCCGCTCCCGCGCTTCTTGGTCGAGAAATGGGGGACGAAGAGACGGTCCCGGTCCTCGGGGGCGATACCCGGCCCGTCGTCCGACACGGAGAGGCGGGCGCGACCCTGCAGCCGGTCGAACTCGGTGGCGATCACCACCGTCCCTTTCTTGTCCGTGGCCTCGATCGCGTTGTCGACCAGGTTGATGAGGACGCGCTTCATCTGGTCGGCGTCGATGCGCAGGCTGGGCAGATCCGGAGCCAGGCGGCGGTCGATCCTCACCCCGCCGAAAAGGCCGTCGTAGAGGGACAAGGCCTGGTCGATCACCTCGTGCAGAGAGCCGGGGGCCAGGTGGGCGGCGGGGAGGCGCGCAAACTGGGCAAATTCGTCCACCAGGTTCTTGAGCGCCTCCACCTCATCCACGATCGCCCCCGTGCATTCGGTCAGGATCTTCTCGAAGTCGGGGGCGGACTTGAGGTAGGCCTTCCGCACGCGCTGGGCCGAGAGCTGGATGGGGGTGAGCGGGTTCTTGATCTCGTGGGCCAGCTTGCGGGCCACCTCGCCCCAGGCCGCCACCCTCTGGGCCCGCATCAAGGGAGTCAGATCGTCGACCACGAGCACCGCCCCCGGGGGCGAGCCCAGAGGCCCCGGCAGCGGAACCACGGTCACCGCCAGGTGCCGGTCCCTCCCCCGCGCGGGGACCTGGATCTCACGCTCCTGGCGCGTCACCCGCCCGGAGAGGAGGCGCTGAACCAGTTCCAGGATGTCCCCGCGACCCCGCCCCTTGAGCGTGCCCTCCAGACCGAGGCCCACGATTCCCGCTTCCAGGTCGAGGAGCCGACCGGCGGCGGCGTTTACGGCAATGATCGTACCCTCATGGTCCACGACCACTACCCCCGTGCCCACCGTCTCGAGCACGGTCTCGGTCAGGCGCCGCCGTTCCTCCAGCTCCTGGTTCTTGCGGGTGAGCCCCGCCCGGTTGAACTCGACCTCCTCTTCCGTCCGCGCCAACCGCTCCGACATGCGGTTGAAGGACGCGATCAGGGCCGTGAACTCGTCGCTGCCGGAGGGGAAGTCCACCCGGACCCCGCGCTCCCCGGCCGCGATCCGCTCCGCGCCCTCCGCCACCAGGTGCAGGGGGGTCGTGATTCGGCGGGCCAGATATAGGGAGAGCCACACCGCCCCGAAGAGGATGAGGAGGGCGGGGAAGAGGTAGAGAGACAAGTAGACGGCCTTGATCGGTCCTTTGAAGGTCTCCGCTTTGCGGAACTTTGTGTAGCGCTCCTGGACCTCCCGCGCCTCCGCCGCCACCCCGCCCGGGAGATAACTCGAGACCAGCACCGCCCCCGTGACCCGCCGGCGGGCGTCCCTCACCGGCACCGCCACCCTCATCAGCTCCCCCGCCCCGAAGGGCACGACAGCCTCCGCCTCCCGCCCGGAAAGGGCGGCCTCGGCCAGGGTCTCGCCGGAGGCGGTGTCGTAGGAGGCAGGGGGGGGCAAACGGGGGTCCATCACCGCCACCAGCTCGCCCTCCCGGCTGAAGACGTTCACCAGGTCCATCTGCAGCTCGCGCGAGCGCACCTCGACCGTGCGCCGGAGCCGCCCCTGACCCGCGGTCTCCAGGAGGCCGCGGGCTTCGAACTCGCGGGCCAGGGCCCGGGCGTCGACCCGGGCCCGGTCCGTCACCGACTCCCGGAGGGCGGTGGCCAGGGCCTGGGATGAGGAGAGGATGCGCTCCACGTCCACGTTGAACCAGCGGTCCACGGTCTGCTGAATGAGGTCGCTGCCCACCACGATCAGGAGGAGAGAGGGTGCGATGGCCATGAGGAGAAAGACGAGGAGGAGGCGCATCCGGAAGCGGGCACCCAGCACGCCGCGGCGCCGGTCCAGGACCACCCGCACGAGGTTCCGACCCAGCACGAAGATCAGGATCAGGAGGAGAGTGAGGTTGAGGACGGTGAGACCGTAGAGGAGGACGGAAGCCAGGAAGTCGGGCGAAAAGTCCCGGCTCTTCCGCAGGAGCACCTCGATGGTCAGGAAGAGGCCGAGGGCGCCCGCGGTGAGGAGGAGGATCAGGGGGGCGTTGTTGCGAAACTTCGGGCGGGGCATTCTCAGCCACCTGTGCGCGTGCGCCGGGTCACTCGACGCCGGTCAGCGACCGTGAGACGCTAGCGACTGATTGTAGCGTGGCGGCCACACCTTTCCCAAGGCCGACTCGCGGAACGATGGCGCGGCCAGGCCCTTGACCAGGAAAGAGATATTGCGACGACCGACGTCGTTCATAGGCGGATGGGCGGGAGGCCTGGTCCTGACCGCTCTGCTCTTGGCGCCGGCGGCGGCCAAGGAGCCACCGGCCCTAGTGGCCCTGGTCCTGGACACGTCAGGAAGCATCCCCCGGACGGAGCTCGCCCACATGCGGGAGCTGGTCCTGGGGGTCCTGATGAGCCTACCCGCAGGGAGCGAGGTCGCGGTCTTCTCCTTCGCGGACCAAGCCCTCCTGGTCCAGCCCCGTACCTCCGACCCGGAGGTGGTGCGGCGGGCGGTGGACGGTCTGAGCATCTCGGGTCGGTACACCGCTCTCTACGACGCGCTCTACGACGCCAGCCGCTATTTGCGCGACGCGGGCGGGGGGCACCGGGCCATCCTGCTCATCACCGACGGCAAGGACGAGAACAGTGCCCTGAACCTCGAGGACGGGCTGAAGCTGGCCCAGGAGACGAGGATCCCCGTCTTCTGCGTGGGGGTGGGGCGGGTGGAAGAGAGGATCCTGCGGAGGATCGGCAAGCTCACGGGTGGCGATTACCTCGCCTCGCCCGCGGCCACCGGCCCTGGCCTCGCCCATCGCATACAGGGTGAGCTGGAGGCGGGCGGCGATCCCTCCCCTCTCCCCGCGGCCCGGACCAACCCCCGCGCCCTCCCCGCAGCCGGGCCCGCCCCGGGGGGGGCCACTCGTTCCTTCCCTCTGCTGTGGGCCGGGCTGGGCATTGCCGTGGCCGTCCTCGTGGCCGCGGCCACCGCGCGGGCGCGCCGCCGGCCCTCCCGGGCCCGCTGCCCGAGCTGCGGGGCAGCGCTGGCCACCCCCTATTCAGTGTGCGCACGCTGCGCTCCAGCCCCTGCGCCCACCCTCGTCGAGACCCCCCCCGCGAGCGCCCTATCAAGCACGGTGCTTGCACGCATGAACACCACCGAGGAGTACCTAGAGAAGACGGTGACCTTGCGCGAGAAGTCGGTGCTGGCCGTCACCCGCGGGCCCGGCCTGGGCAAGGTGTTCGCTCTCGCGCGGGAGACCACCACGTCTTTGGGGCGGGCCCGGGCCAACGACATCGTCCTGGAGGACGTCGCCGTCTCCAGCCAACACTGCCGGATCCGCCTGGAGCAGGGGCGCTTCGTGCTGCACGACCTGAAGAGCACGAACGGCACCCTCGTGAACGATCAGAAGGTCACCCGCCATGCCCTGTCCGAGGGGGACGTGATCAGGATCGGCGAGACCAGCCTGCAGTTCAGGCTCGAGAGTCTGCGAGACTGACGCCCCCTTAGGCCCTCACTCCCGCGTCTCCAAGAGCCCCTTGAGGGTGGCCATGAACTGGTCCACATCCTTGAAGTCGCGGTACACGGAGGCGAAGCGGACGAAAGCCACCTTGTCCAGCTCGCGCAAGCGCTCCATCAGGAACTCGCCGATCTGGTCGCTCGGCACCTCCCGATCGGGGCTCTCGTGGACCTTGGACTCCACCCGGTCCGCGATCGATTCCAGGGTCTTCACCGGCACTGGCCGCTTCTCGCACGCCTTGAGCAGCCCGGCCAGGACCTTCGCGCGGTCAAAACGCTCCCGGCGCCCGTCCTTCTTGACCACCAGGTGGGGGATCTGGTCGATGCGCTCGTAGGAAGTGAAGCGCTTTCCGCAGCCAAGGCACTCCCGGCGGCGGCGGATGACCTCGCCTTCCTTGCTCTCCCGGGAGTCCACCACCTTGTCTTCCATGTGGGAGCAGAAGGGACATTTCATGGATTCAAACGCGGCGCGCCGCGTCCCCCCTTTCGGAGCCGGGCGGGACCGTACCCACCCGCCGCGCTCCGGCGTCTTCATCATCATCTTCACGATCCCGCCGCGCGGGGGGCCCGTCCCCGGGTTTCTCCTCCGTCAACTGCGCCACCCGTCCGAAGGTGAGGCCCTCCCGGCCCAAGAGCAGCAAGCCCAAGACCAGCACGGGCAGGTTGCTGAGGGCGTGGGCGGCGGTGCCCGCGGCGGCGGCCGTGTCCTTGTCGACGCCGAAGGCCTGGTTCATGGCCAGCAAGTAGAACACGTGGAACCCCCCCACCATGCCGGGGGTGGGGATGGCCACCCCCACGGTGAGAAAGGCGATGAGGAGGAAAGTCGAGTGGAAAGGAAGGGTCAGGCCGAAGGCCGCGTTGTTCCAGTAGAAACCGAGCGCGATCACTAGCCAGATCAGGAACGATTGCGCCTGTATGGCCAGCAAATGGGGGGCCGGGGCCTGGAGCACGGCCAGCCCTTCCCCGAAGGCGCGCAGGGCCTGGCTGAGCCAGGCCGCGAGCCAGCGCGGGAAGCGGAGGAGGAGCCGATCGATCACACCCATGGCCCGGTCGGCATGGAGATGGAAGGCCAGGAGCAGGCCGACGAGGGTGAGTGCCCCCACCCCGGTCAGGATGCCGGCCATCTTCAGGAAGCCGAGCAGGGGTCCCCGAGTCTGGGCCTCGGGTACGGGAAGGACGTACAAGTAGAGGACGAAAAGGCACAAGACCGTGATGAGGTCCACCAGACGCTCGAGGATGATGGTGGCAAAGGCGGCGGAGGTCGCGATCCCGTGACGCCGGGCCACGAGGTAGGGCCGCACGATCTCTCCTGCCCGGGGGACGAGTTGGCCCGACATGAAGCCAACCATGGTGGCGGAGAAGAGGCGCGGAAAGGGTACGCGAGCGAGGGGGGAGAGCAGGTAGCCCCAGCGCCAGGCTCGGGCCAGGTAGGTGAAGACGGTGGCGAGCACGACGCCCGCCAGGTAGGTGGGGTTGGCTCCCCGCAGCGCGCGCAGAAGACCTGTCCAGTCCACCCCGCGGAAGAAAACAAAGAGCAAAGCGACGGCCACAAGGCCGCCCGCGGCCAGCCGCCAGCGCTGTCCCGAGCTCAAGAGCTTCTCACAAAGCCTTTTTCTTCATAGACTTGATAGCGGATCGGGACTTTACTACACTGCCGGACGGAGCGTCAAACTCAGGGAGATCGCTCGGGGCCCGGTCGGGAAGGGTTCTCGCCCGCTCCTTTTTCGAACCCCGAAACCGCCCGTTTCGTTCCCTTCTGTTGGCAGGGGTAGGATCCTGGAGACACCGGCGACCGTTGACTGAGAGCGACCACGATCTCCTACCCGCGTGCCGGCGGGGTGATCAGGCGGCCTGGCGGGAACTCGTGGCCCGCCACACCCGCAAGGTCTTCGGACTGGCCTACCGCTTCACGGGGCGCGTGGACGAGGCGGAGGACCTGACCCAGGAGGTGTTCATCAAGGTGTATCGGACCCTCGACCGCTACCACATGGGCGACGGCTCTTTCTCGGCCTGGCTCATGGCCGTGGCGCGTAACCAGGCCATCGATCACTATCGCCGGGGACGACAGGAGCACCGGCACCGGGTCGAGCAAGACCCCGCATCTCTGGAGGCCGTGGCTTCCCGGGAGGAGGGGCCCCTCCGCATCCTGGAGCGGGACGAGCGGGTGAAGTTCGTGCACCGGGGGCTGCGGGCCCTCCCCCCGGAATTGAGGGAGCCCCTCATCCTCTGCGATCTGCAGGGGCTGCCCTACGAGGAGATCGCGGAGACCCTGGAGATCCCGCTCGGCACCGTGAAGAGCCGCATCAACCGGGGGCGTCTTGAGCTCGCCAAGCGTCTCCTGGGGCGCGGCAGCGAGTACCGAGAACATGCGTGAGGAATAGTATGGACTGCCGCCGAGCGGAGGAGCTTCTTTCCGACCACTACGAGGGAACCTTGGATCCCCTGCGGCGGGCGGACCTCGACGCCCACCTGAGCGGCTGCGCGGACTGCCGCGCCCTCCGCGCCGCCCTCGGGGACGTGGTTGAGGCCTTGCGCACCTTCCCCGTCCTGGAGCCGCCGGCGCGGCTGGCGGAGCGGGTCGCCGCCGCGGCCCTGGCCCCGCGCGTCGCCGCCCCTTCCCCTTTCGCCCCGCGCGGGGTGCGCATCCCCGCCTGGTTGCCCGCGGCGGCGGCCGGCCTGGCTCTCGTCACCACGGGAGCGGCGCTGCTCGCCACGGGGCCCGAGGGGCCTACCCGCGCCGCCACCCGTCTCCTGGACCGCACGGTGAACGCGGGTGTCTACCTCATCGAGCGGAAGGACCGCCTGGTGGAGGACGTCCGCATCCTGCGCGTTCTGATCGGAACCGCCTTCGAAGGACGACTGGACAAGATGAACGATCGCGTAGATGACTACCGGCGTCTGCTGGAACGTCGCCGCAACGCGGAAGAGGATCAGAAGAAGAGCCGGGGCAGTGCCGCCACCGGGTCCTCGATCCTCACCGCCCGCCTCCGGACTTTTCGAACGGGGGCGGGCCTCGGCTCGTAGACGCCTTTGAACAAGGACGGCCACAGGGGGGGCGCGACGCGGTTCCCCGGCCGACATTAAGGAGCACTCGATGAGCAGTGACCTCACCGATCCGAAGTACGCCTCCCCGCCCGGCGCCCCCGCGACGCCCCTGCCCTCCCCCGTTCCGTACGCGAGGCCACCCAAAAGCCCCGGCTTGGCCCTCTTCCTCTCCCTCTTCCCTGGCCTCGGCCAGATCTACAACGGCCAGCCCGCCAAGGCCGTCGCCTTCTTCTTCGCCTGGGTGGGGAGCATCTACGGGACCGCCGCCGTCAACCCGTTCCCGTTCGCGTTCCTGATCCCTTTCGTCTACCTCTACAACCTGGTCGACGCATTCCGTACCGCGACCCTCATTAACGACCGGCACGCCGGGGGCACAACCGAGGTCGAAGAGACGGGCCGGGAGTCCCCGGCTTGGGGCGCCTCACTGGTGCTAGGCGGCCTCCTGCTCCTGGCCAACAACCTGGGCTGGCTGGACCTCATCTCGCTCCAGCGGTTCTGGCCGCTCCTCCTGATCGCGGCCGGTGTTCTCTTCATCTACGCGTCGATCCGAAAAGGCAAAGAAGGAGAAGGAAGCAGTGGCGGGCGGCTTTAGGGCCGAAGGGCTGGTCCTCGGCCTCCTTCTCGTGGCGGTGGGCGTTCTCTGGACGCTCTCCAACCTGGGCCGGATCGAGCTTCTGACTACCCTCCGCACCTGGTGGCCGCTCGCCCTCGTGGTGTGGGGCGTGGTGGAGCTGGTCGCGATGGCGGTCCGGGGAAAGGGGGCGGAGTGAGCGCGCGCAAGATCGGCCTTCTGGCCCTCATCCTGGGCCTGGGGGCCGCGTTCGAGACCACCTACACCCTACGCCGCCACATCGACATCGGCCCCGCCGGCTGCCGCGTCCTCGGGGGCAAGTTCTACGGCAAGTCCTTCCGCTTCGAGGAGCCGAGCCACCACGAGACCCCAGCGGGGACGCGGGTCGAAGTGGTCAACGCCTTCGGCGCGGTGCGCCTAAGAGCGGGGACTCCGGGTAGAGTCGAAGTCGTGCTCACGAAGACCGTCTACCTCGAGAGCGAAGAGCGCGCCCGCGCGTTTGCGGCCCGCATTGTCCTGAGGGCGGAGCGGGAGGGTCCCGTCCTCCGGCTCTTCACCAACCGCAACGAGCTGGAGCGACGCGACGACGTGGGCTTCGAGACTAGCTTCGACATCGAGGTGCCGCCAGACACCCCGGTGGGCGTGCGCAATGAGCACGGGGGAGTGGTTGTCCGGGAGGTGGCCCGGGCGGAGGTGGAAAGTTCCTTCGATACCCTCGAGGTGGCGCAAATCGCGGGACCCGTCAGTCTCAAGAACCGCCACGGGGACGTGCACGTCTCCGGGGTAAAGGGGACCCTCGACCTCAACGCCCGCTTCGGGGACGTGGAGTTGGAGGACGTCGAGGGCCGGGTGACCCTGGACCTCCAGCACGGGAAAGCCTCCGGGTCGCGGCTGGGCGGCCTCCACGCCACCGTGGCCCACGGCGATCTGTCGGTGGAAGGGGTTGGCGGCGACCTCGAGGTCAAAGGCGAGCACACGGGGGTCACGGTCTCGGACGTGAGCGGCGGGGCATCGGTGCAGACCTCGTTTGAGGGAGTCACCCTCACCCACGTGGGGGGCGATGCTCGCGTCAGGGCCGAGCATGGCAGGGTGAAGGCGACCGGGGTCAAAGGAGCGCTCTGGGCGCAAGCGAGCTTCGGGGGCGTCGAGCTCGTGGATATTGGCGGCCCGGCCGAGGTCACGGTCGAGCACGGCGGTCTACAAGGTCGAGATCTCCAGAAGGGGGCGCGCGTCAAGGCCTCCGGCGACGACGTCGACCTCGAGGGCTTCCGGGGGCCGCTGGCCGTCGAGGCGGACCGGGCCAGCGTGCACCTCATCCCCCAGGGTCCCCTCGTCGATCCCATCTCCGCCAGCACGCGGCATGGCGGCATCCACTTGGAGGTCCCCGCGGGCAGCCGCTTCGATCTGGAGGCCCGTACCCACCGCGGAGAAATCCAGGTGGACGTGCCCGGGTTCACCACGACCCACGCCGCGGCCGGGAGCCTGACGGGAAGGCTGGCGGGGGGCGGCAGCACGGTCCGGCTCGCGGCCGAGGGCGGGGACCTGAGCCTGACCGCGCGGGTCAGCGCCGCCCAGGGTCCCTGACCGCGAACCGGCGACGAAAATTGGCCCGCCGTCGCACCGCGCTTTCTTTCTTGCGTCGCGGTCGCCCCTTCCGGTAGACTCCCGGGTCTCCGCAAGACCACACCCTCGTGGGACTGTAGCGGGGGGCATCCGCGTGGCAGCCAACCTCCCTCTCAAACTCGGCGACACCCCGCTGCTCGAAACCCGGATTCCGTCCCTCCCCTTGTGGCGACGCGGGAAGGTCCGCGATGTCTACGATCTCGGGGACCGTCTCCTGATGGTGGCCACCGACCGCTTGAGCGCCTTCGACGTCGTCCTCCCCACCGGTATTCCCGGCAAGGGCGTGGTGCTGACCCAGCTCTCGCTCTTCTGGTTTCGTCTCCTTGGGGACGTGGTCGGGCACCACGTGCTCACGGCGGAGGTTGAGGGCTACGGCGCGGAGCTCGCCCCCTACCGCCAGCAGCTCGAGGGGCGGTCCATGCTGGTGCTGAAGACCGAGCCCTTGCCCGTGGAGTGTGTCGTCCGAGGCTACCTCACGGGCTCGGGTTGGAAGGACTATCGATCCACGGGCGCGGTCTGCGGAATACCTTTGCCCGCCGGCCTCAAAGAGTCGGAGCGGCTGGATCCGCCCATCTTCACCCCCGCCACCAAGGCCCAGACCGGACACGACGAGAACATCTCGTTTGCGGTCATGGAGAGCATCGTCGGTGCGGCACGGGCGCGGGAGGCGCGGGAGGCGAGCCTCGCCCTCTACCGGCGAGCGTGCGTGCACGCCGAGGCGCGGGGCATCTTGCTGGCCGACACCAAGTTCGAGTTCGGCCTGCGCGACGGGGCCCTGGTCTGGATCGACGAGGCCCTGACGCCCGACTCCTCGCGCTTCTGGCCCAAGGCCGGCTACACGCCGGGTCGATCCCAGCCCAGCTTCGACAAGCAGTTCGTGCGCGACTATCTCGACGCGGCGGGCTGGGACAAGACACCGCCGGGACCTGAGCTACCACCGCAAGTGGTGGCGCGCACTCGCGACACCTACCTGGAGGCTTGGCAGCGACTGACTCGCCCCGAGGAGAGTCTGCGGTGATGAAGGTCACGGCGCCTCCGGTGAAGCGGGGGCATCTTCGGGGTCTTCCGCAGCTTGGCTGCGATCGATGGTCCTCGGGCCCGAGGTTTCGGGGCCGAGAAAGAAGGAGCAGTATCCGGTGAAGCAGCTATTGGAATCACTTGTCTCGGAAATGATCGATAAAGGTATTCTGTTCGTTGACGCGCGCCGGGAATTCGAGAAGAGATTCATCGCCCGGGTTCTTCAACGTCATCGGGGCAATCTCTCGCGGGCGGCCAAGGATCTGCGGATCCACCGGAACACGCTGGGCAAGAAGATCGAGGAGTACAAGCTCCTCTAGCTGAGCGCCCCGGGCCCCTCCCGGGGGCCCCTAGCACTCACCTTGACAGAGCGCCAGAGCGAGATCTATACTGGCGATCGTCGGGGGTGAGTGCCAATTCCTCCCCCCAAATAGTTCTAGAGAGGAGACATACGCATGAACCTGAAAGTGCAACCGCTTCACGACCGACTGCTGGTGCGCCGTATTGAAGAGAAGGAGACGGTCAAGGGTGGGATCATCATTCCCGACACCGCCAAGGAGAAGCCGCAGGAGGGCGAGGTGCTCGCCGTCGGCAACGGAAAGATCCTGGAGAACGGCACCAAGATTGCCCTGGACGTGAAGGTCGGCGACAAGATTCTTTTCGGGAAGTACTCGGGCACGGACATCAAGATCGACGGGGAGGAAGTGCTCATCCTCCGGGAGGACGAGGTTCTGGCCCGCCTCGGGTAGCGGAGGGTCCCATCTCTTTCTTATCCCCGCGCGCCCGCGGAATTGAGTCCGGCTCAGGGTGCGTGGTTTGCGAGACCGGCGCCCTTGGGCGACGCGGTTAGGCTAGACAGTCAAGACATAGGAGATTCCGTTACATGGCGAAACAGATTACATACGGCGATGAGTCGCGACAGGCGATCCTTCGCGGTGTCAACCGACTCGCGGACGCGGTCAAGGTCACTCTCGGCCCCAAGGGCCGCAATGTCGTCCTCGACAAGAAGTTCGGCTCCCCCGTCATCACCAAGGACGGGGTCACGGTGGCCAAGGAGATCGACCTCAAGGACCCGCTCGAGAACATGGGTGCGCAGATGGTGCGCGAGGTCGCGAGCAAGACCAGCGACGTGGCCGGCGACGGCACCACCACCGCTACCGTCCTCGCCCAGGCCATCTACCGCGAGGGTTCGAAGAACGTGACCGCGGGAGCCAACCCCATGGCCTTGAAGCGCGGGATCGAGACCGCGGTGGGCGTGGTGGTGGAGGAGTTGAAGAAGCTGAGCAAGCCGGTCAAGGGCAAGATGATCGCCCAGGTAGGCACCATCTCCGCCAACAACGATCACACGATCGGCGGGATCATCGCCGAGGCCATGGAGAAGGTGGGTAAGGACGGCGTGATCACGGTCGAAGAGGCCAAGACCCTCGAGACCTCGCTGGAGGTGGTGGAGGGAATGCAGTTCGACCGCGGCTACCTCTCCCCCTACTTCGTGACCGACCCCGAGCGCATGGAGGCGGTTCTGGAGAGCGCCCTCGTGCTCATCCACGAGAAGAAGATCTCGAACATGAAGGACCTCCTGCCCGTGCTCGAGCATGTGGCCAAGCTCGGCAAGCCCCTGGTCATCATCGCGGAGGACATCGAGGGCGAGGCCCTGGCCACCCTGGTGGTCAACAAGCTCCGCGGCACCCTGCACGTGGCCGCGGTCAAGGCCCCGGGCTACGGGGACCGGCGCAAGGCCATGCTGGAAGACATCGCCATCCTCACCGGGGGCAAGGCCATCACCGAGGACCTCGGCATCAAGCTCGAGAACGTCAAGCTGGATGACCTCGGCCGCGCCAAGAAGATCACCATCGACAAGGACAACACCACCATCGTCGAGGGTGGGGGCAAGCCCAAGGACATCGAGGGCCGGGTCAAGCAGATCCGCACCCAGATCGACGAGACCACCTCCGACTACGACCGGGAAAAGCTGCAGGAGCGTCTGGCCAAGCTGGTCGGTGGAGTGGCGGTCATCAAGGTAGGAGCGGCCACCGAGACGGAGATGAAGGAGAAGAAGGCCCGGGTGGAGGACGCCATGCACGCCACCAAGGCCGCGGTCGAGGAAGGCATCGTGCCCGGCGGTGGCGTGGCCCTGCTCCGCTCCGTGAAGGCGGTCGAGGCCATCAAGGCCGACGGCGACGAGGCGGTGGGCGTCAACATCATCCGCCGCTCGCTCGAGGAGCCCCTCCGCCAGATCGCGGGCAACGCCGGCTTCGAGGGCGCGGTCGTGGTGGCCAAGGTCCGGGACCTGAAGGCGGAAGAGGGCTTCAACGCCCTGACCGAGGACTACGAGAACCTCGTCGAGGCGGGCGTCATCGATCCCACCAAGGTCGTCCGGTCCGCGCTGCAGAACGCGGCGTCCATCGCTTCCCTCCTGCTCACCACCGAGGCTCTCATCTCCGAGATCCCGGAGGAGAAGGAAGACAAGGCCCCGGGCGGCGGCGGCATGCCCCACGGCGGCGGAATGTACTAAGGGTCGCTAGTAAACAAACAAGCTGCGAAGGGAGGGCGTTACGCCCACCCCGGGCAGCGGACGCAGAGGGGGTGCGAAGCCGCACCCCCTCTTCTTTGGGGAGGAGGCGCCTCACCTCGCGCCGAAGGCCAAGGCCGCAGGAGAGCGCGGGCCGGCCGCCCCTCACTTCTTGTTCTCGCCCCCGTTTGCACCCTGGTAGTCCCGGATGAACTCGTCGCAATGCCGGCCCAGCGCCTCCAGCATCAGCTGGGGTCCACCCCTGCCCACGCTGCCCGCATGCCAGGTGGAGGCGTTGACGATGATCGCGGGTTTGCGGACCAGGGAGGCGGCCTGCCGGAGGTTCAAGGTGGTGCCGTAGACCTGGCCGCCCGGCTTCAAGGGCTCGACCTTTACGCCCACGTGCAAAGAGGGAAACCCGGGCGGGCTCAGCCGGCCCTTCGGGTCGTCGACCAACGGAATCCCTCCCTGCCGCAGGCGTCCCTCGACCGCGGCCCGGATGGTCTCGGCCGTGATGCCGGCTTTCTGGGCCTGAGCATCTGGAGGCTCCACCACCAACCGCACGCCGGTCAGACCGACGAGGGGGGCGCGTCGGGCCTCCTCCGGCGAAGGGCCTTGGGCCAGGGCCCCGCCCGCTAGGGCGAGCACTAGGACCAGGGGCAGGGCCCCCCCCCGACGTCGGTCCCCTGGAGCGCGCATGCTCACCCTTTGCCGGCCCGGGAACCGATCCCGGCTACTTGGGAAGCTCGAACCTGACCCGGACCGACATCCACACCTTCACGGGGACGCCGTCCTTGGTGGCGGGGCGGTAGTGTCGCCGTTTGACGTTCTCGACCGCGGCCTCGTTCAGTCCCGCCTTTCCGCCCGCGGCCTGGACGACCTGAGCGTCGCTCACGTTCCCCCGCTCGTCCACGAAGACGTTCAGCTCGACGGTGCCCTCCACGCGCTGTCGGAGGGCGATGGGCGGGTATTGGAGGGGCGGGCTCTTCTCCGCCACCGGCGCGATCACTCCGGAATCGCTGAGGTTTACGAGGGTCCCCGGGCGGATGGGGGCGGGCGGCGCGGGCGTGGGCTCCGGGGTCGCGGCGGGGGCCGACGGCGGCGGTGCCTGCTCGGCGGCGCGCACCTGCTCCGCCCGGGCCAGCTCCTCCGCCTTGCGCCGCTCTTCGGCCAGGCGCGCTTCCTCGGCCTTCCTCTGCTCGGCCAGATTCCGGAGCTCCTCCCGCTGTTTGGCTTCCTGTTCGGCCTTGGCCTGCTTCCGCGCGTCGTCCTGCACCTGCTGGAGGGCGGTGGGGTCCACGGCCTGGCCGCGCGCCTTGGCCTGGGCCTCCAACTTCTTTTTCGCCTCCTCCGCCGCCTTGCCCTCGGCCGCGACCCTCTCCGCCTCGATGCCCGCTAGCTTATCCTCCAGCTCCTTCACACGTTTCTCGGCCGCCACCGCCTCCGCGCTGAGCGTGGGGGGAGCCTGGACGGGGGGCGGGGGGGTCGTGTGGGATAGGAAGTAGTAACCGACGCCCGCGATCAGGAGGATGGCGGCCGCGCCCACGAGGAGGGGCGTCTGGCTGCGACTCGCTCCCTTGTGGAACGTGAAGCCCGCTGCCGCCTCCTTGGGGCTATGCCCGGGACTGACCTCGAGGGGAGCGGGCGCGGCGGGCGGAGGAGCGGTGACGGGCTCCGGGTGCAGGTTGGCTTCCGCCCGCGGCGGGGCCGGCGCCTTGGCCTCCACGCTCTCCGTCCGGGCCGGGGACGGCTCGGGCGTGAGGGGTCGGGCTTGGGGCTTGGCCTCCTCGGCCACGAATTCGTGGTAGCTGGCCTCCCGGTCCTCCTTGACCGCCTTGGCCTCCTGCTCGATGTCGTCCCGATAGAGCGAGTGCATGAAGAAGGCGAGGTTGAATGTGGTGGGGGTGAAGTCGCCCGAGAAGAGGAGGGCGTCGATGGCCTTCCTCATCTCCTGCACCTCGGAGTAACGCGTGGACGGCTCCGCACCCAGGGCCTTCTGTAGGATCTCGACTAGGGGCGGGCTCAGGGAGTCGTCCTCCCCCGCTGGGCTTTGGAGCTTGGCGACCGGGATGCGAGCGGCCAAGTCCGCGCCCGCCGGGGATTGTCCGGTGAGCATCTCAAAGAGCACGGCCCCCAGCGAATAGACGTCCGAACAGCCATCCCCGGCCCCCCCCGCTGCCTGCTCGGGGGCGAGGTAGGCCAGGGTCTCCTCCGGGAGGGCATCGCGGAGGCGGCTCGGCCAGTAGCCGAAACCTTTGACCCGGACCTCTCCCTCGTAGGACACGAGGATGCACCCGGGGTTCAGGAGGCCGTGAAAGTATCGGTCGCCGGACTCCAGTCGGCGGGCCTGGGCCCCCTCCAGCGCCGAGCAGACTTTGCTCGCGATCAGGAGAGCGTGCTCCACCGAGAAGGGGAAGGCCTCCTGTCGACAACGCTCCAGGATGGCCCGCAAGTTCTTGCCCTCGATGAACTCGTAGGAGATGTAGTAGGTCTGGTCTACCTTCCCGATGCCGAAGATCCTGAGGATGTTGGGGTTCTGGAGCTGGGCGGCCAACTTCGCCTGGTCCATCAGACTCCGCGCCGTCTCCGCGTTCCCGGAGATGGCGGGCTTGAGGCGAAGAATGGTGACAAGCTTTTCAAGGCCCGCCGGGCCCAGCTTGGCCGCACGGTACTCGGGACCCAGACCGGTGCTGTCGGTCTCCTCGAGGAGGACGAGCTTCCCGAACCTTTCCCTCTTGGCCATGGACTTGAGCTCGCCTTCGCGAGCTCGGGTGGTTCGAAAATTTAGCACGCGGCGTAGAGACCCGTCAACGCAGGGTCTCCCCGGGCCCACGTGTGGCCGCGGGCGGGGCTGCGGGAGGCGAGCCCGCCGCGGTGGGCAGGTTCTAGGGGCGCTGCAGAGTCACCGCCAGCTGGCGGGTCTCACCCTTCTCGATCTCCACCTCCCGCTCCTGGGGGCGGAAGCCGGGCCGCACGACCTCGATCGTGTGGTGGCCGGGGCTAAGATGGAGGAGCGTGACGTCGCGGGCCGTGCCCTGGAACTGGCCGTCCACGTAGACGGTCGCATCGCGGGGCCAGGCCCTCATTCGAAGCTCACCGGAGTCGGGGTCTTCTGCGGCTGGCTCACGTTCCCGGTCGTCGTACCGCCGGCGATCAAGGCTGCCGTCGTCCGTCATCTCCGGGCGGGGATCCTCGGAGCGGTAACCCAAGTCAGAGTAGGGAGCGTAGTAGCCGGAGCCGGAGACGCCGTAATAGAAGGGGTCGTAGAAGGTGTCGTAGTAGTAAGGCCACCCGAAGTACAGGGACCCATAGAAGGGGGAGCCGTAGTACCCGCCGTAGTATCCGCGGTTGTACGGGTAGCGGTAAGGATACCGGCCTCTTCCCGTGCCGGCCGGAGGGTGACGCCGCTCGGCCAGGCCGAGGCCTGACCGCGATTGTGCCCACTCCGAGCGGTGGCCGCTAGAGTGGCCGATCGCAGAACTTGTGGAGGCCGAGGAGTGCCCGCCGTGGGAGAAGGAATGGGAACTAGAAGAACCCCCACTTTGACTGTGGCCGCTTCCCCCGCTGTGGCCACCTCCCCCACCGTGGCTGCCACCCCCGCTGTGGCCACCGCCCCCGCCGTGCGAGTCCTTGGCCAAGGCCGGTTGACTTACCAGAGCCAAGGCCACCGCGACTGCCAAATGTCGGGTCATCGACCCCTCCGCACTCCCCCGGGCTTCGGGCGTACCCTCCGCGGTCGCTCCCGCGGGCCCCCCTGGGACCGGACGGAACCCGGGCGTGCACCTTCCACGGTAGCGGGAAGTTTGGGGGGTGGCAAGTGGTTTTATTGGCCAGGCCAAAAGACCCTTCCTATCAATGAATTATGCTCACTGCCTGACCCAGCGCGGCCCCAGGCCTCTCGGGACGGGCCAACGACCGTCGATCTTCTTATCCTCGTCGAGCGCTTAGACGAACGCGACCCCGCCGATTGCGACAAGCAGAGGCTGCCCAAGGCGACTACGACCGAGCCGACGTCGGTTCGTGGTACCGTGGAATCCTGACTGGTTCACATGAGAGGCCCTCCGGCCAGGAGGGCCGGAGGCAAAGGCGCGTGGAGCGACGAGAGCCCCCCGACGCTTGGCGGACTCGGCAGGAAGCGTGAACGGTACGTCGAGGGCGCCGACTCCGAATAGTCGCCCCGCGCGACGTCTCGCCCTTGCCCTCGCCCTGGGCGCCGCGGCCTGTTCCCCGTCTCCCAGCCCACCCGGCCCTGCCGCGCCCCTGCCCACCGCGGCTCTGCCCTGCGGCACCGAGGTCCAAGGGGCCCGTAACCTCGCCGTGCTCCACCGCTACTGGCAGCAGACCAGCCCACCCAGCACGAGCGCGGCCGGGGCTTTGGACCGCGATGTCAATAACGTGGCTCTGCTTCTGGACCGCGGGGACCTGGTCGTGCGGCGCAACCCGTTTGATCTCGACGCCGCATCTCTGCGCTTTGCGCCCAACCGCGGGGGCGGCTACGACGTGGTCCGCCTGAGCCTCCCCCTGGATTCAGGGGGGACGCCCCTGAGCATCGTCACCGGCGGGTCGGCCGCCGTGGGCCTTCCCTTTCCCTTCCCATTCTTCGGCACAACATTCACCCAAGTCTTCGTGAACGCCGACGGCAGCTTGACCTTCGGAGCGCCCGATACCGGGGAAGGCGAGCAGGGTCTGGCCCGGTTCCTGGCCGGGCCGCCCCGGGCCGCGGCTTTCCTCGCCGACCTGGACCCCTCCCGGGGCGGCACGATCGCCGCCCAAGTGCTTGCCGACCGCGCCGTCATCCTCTGGACGGGAGTACCAGGAGGGGGACAGATCAACCACAACACCTTCGAGATCACCCTCCACGCGGGAGGGGTCCTGGAGATGGTCTACGGCGAGATGCAGAGCCGCGAGGCCGTGGTGGGAGTGTCTCCCGGCTCGACGCGGGATGTGACCCCGGCCGACCTCTCCGTCGGACATCCGGCCGGGAGCACCGGGGCGCTGGCGGAGCGCTTCAGCGAGACCGAGAAGTTGGACCTCGTCTCCGTGAGTCGCCGTTTCTTCGCCCGCCACCCCGACGTCTTCGAGCAAATCGTCATGTACACCACCCGCCCGCTCAATCCCGTAGCGGGCACGCTCGCGTTCGAGCTGAACGTCAGGAACGACATCCAGGGCATCGGTCTGGAAACAGGCCTGGACGAGACGGGGCAGTGGGGCAGCGCGGGTGGCCTGGCCAGCGTGGTCTTCATGGACTCCATCGACCAGTACCTGGAGGTGGACGGCTTCGAGATCCTGGGTCATGAGGTCGGGCATCGCTGGCTGGCCCGGGTCCAATTCCGGGATGGCCGCGGGTCCCTGAGCAACGCGCTCCTGGGCCGGGGCCTCGTCCACTGGAGCTTCTTCATGAACTCCGATGCCTCGGTGTTAGAGGGAAACCGGATCGCGGACCGCGGGGGGGGCCATTTCGAGACAGTGGACATCACCCGAGGGTACAGCGCGCTGGACCAGTATGTGATGGGGATGCGACTGCCCGAGGAGGTGCCGCCCGTCTTCTACGTCGACGAGCCCGACAACTTTCGTCCCAACCGGTCCTTCAAGTTCTCGTCCGCGCCGGAAGCGGGCATCAGTTTCACCGGCACCCGGCGGGACGTCCGAATCGAAGACATGATCGCGGCCCTGGGCCCGCGCGTCCCGGACGCCCTCCACGCTCCCCGACTCCTCCGGCATGCCTTCATCCTGGTGGCCGACGATGTCGCTCCCGCCACGGCCGACCGTCTACAGGCCCTGGCCCGCATCCGCAGCCGTTTCGGGCCCTACTATCTCGAGGCCACCGGAGGGAGGGGGGCCGTGGACTCGACGCTGCCCTAGAGGCAGGGGGGCTTCACCGCCAGCGACCGAAGGTGAGGGCGAAGATGCCCTCCATGACGGCCCAGGTGAGGGCGGCCGCCAACGCGCAGCCCACCACCCCTGACAGCAGCTCAACCCCGACTTCCATGGCCCGCCTCCCGCCGGGTAGATGGCGAGGGGCGTGCCAGGCTTCCGGGCCTTGTCGGGCAAGGAGTTGCCGCCAGAGCGGAGCGCCCTCGTGGCCGGACGCGGACGCGAGCGTGTCCGTGCGAACACTCAAGGGGGCAGCAGGAGCGTCAGTTCCCGACCCTCGGGGTTGCGGAGGCGAACGCCGGACTCCTCGTCGATCGAAAGGACCTCGTGTCCTCCCACGCGCTCGCCGATCCTGGCCAGGGTCACCTCGCCGGAGAGCGCGAGTACGGCCTGCAAGGCCCCGCCCTGGTGCAGAATGCCGACCAGCCGCAGGGCAGCTTCGGCAGGGACCGGGGTTGGCGACCGGGCAGCGGCGACCGGCCGGTGGGGGCTCGGGGGGGCGGGCTGGTCGGCGTAACGAAAAATGTCACGACTGGCGGCCGGGCCGGCCTCCTCGGGGTCCGGGGCGGAGGGGCTCGCTTCCAGGGAGGGGACGGGGGGCGGGGATGGGGAAGGAAGCCCCACCGGCCCCGAACCACGACTCAAGACCACGAGCAACAGGACCAGGCCCCCGGCCGCGGCCAGGAGCCGCACCCCGCGGGCCATGGCCGTCACGGCCGCTCCGTCAGGCTGAAAGCGATGAGATCCAGGGAGAGGCCGGCCGAACCCGGCCTCAGCCGAACATTCTCCAGGACCAGGCCTGTGCCGGGCCGGACGAGGTGACCAACGAGGCGCAGGATCTCCGCGTAGCGGCCATCCGCGGAGACCTGGACCCGGGCCCCCACCGGGGGACGCCCCGCGGTGACAGCCAACCGCGCCCCGGAAACCGGGGCCCCCTCCAGTGATGCCACCACCGAGCGGCGCAGCCGCACCACGGGGTCACCAGGACCGCTGGTGGCGGCGGCCACGGCCGCGGTCGCCTTGTCCTCCGCCGCCGCCTGCCGCTGCTGCGCGGCGAGGCGGGCATGCAGGCCGGGACGCTCGGCGCGCGCCCGCCCCACCGCGGCCTCGGTATCCGCCGCCACCCGGTGGGCGGGAAGAGTGACCCCCGCGTAGAGTAGGCCCGCCCCCAGCAAAAGGAGTGCGGCGAGCACGCGCGCGCTCGTCCTCACTCGCGGAGGCTCCCCGGCGGCCTGTAGGTGGCGCGTACCGAGGCCCGCACCTCGCCGTCTCGGTTCTCGGTCCCCGGCGACACCGCGGAGATCCGGGGCGACTCGGTCAGCCGCTTTAGGAAGAGGTCGTAGGCCTGGGCCCGGCGGGCAACCACCTGCAGCTCCAGCTCGACCCCCCGGCCGTAGGCGAGCCCCACTCCGTCCAGCCGCACGTCCGGCGGCACAAGCGCGGCAAGGTCGGCAACCACCCGGGGGGGAGGCGCCTCTGTGGTGAGGAGGACGCGGGAGGCCAGACCCTCTTCCCTTCCCGAACGCGACTCGAGGGCACGCAGCCGGTCGCGGGCCCCCTCGCTGTCGCGCCGCGCCTCCTCGAGCCGGCTGCGCGCGATCTCGACCGCGGACTGCGCGCGACCGGCCGCGTATCCGGAGAGGGCAAACACCGCGACCGCCGCCGCCAAGAGCCCCGCGTCCCAAAAGGACAGGCCCGCCCGTCGGGGGTGGCCAGAGAAGTCGCGTCCCTGACTCATGCCAGGGCCGCTCCCAACCATGGGCGCTCCGCCGCCTCCGGCGGCGAGCCCACCCCCGGCAGCACCGCCGCCAGTTCCACCGCTTGCCCGGCCCCGGCGAGGTCATCCCGGAAGCTCCGCGCCCCCACCCCCGTGACCCGGAGGCAGGGCGGATCCCCCGCGCCCGAAGGCGCGGTGCGGGCAGCCTCCTCGCACACCCGCTCCGCTTCCCCCGGCCCGGGGTCGCGCCGCCGACTGCGGAAAGCGCTGAGCCTGCCACCCTCAAAGGCGGCCAGGGAGAGGGCGGCGTCCCCGAGCACGATCTCCACCGTCCGGGCCGGACGCGGTTGCCGCAGGAGGCCGGCGAGGGCGACCAAAGGCGCGAGGTCGACGCGGTCGGTCTTAAGGCCGGCGGCGGCAGCCGCGGCCTCGTAGCCCGCCACCACGTCCCGGCGCACCGCGGCCGCCAGCAGCCGCCGTCCATCCAGGGGTAGGAGGTCGACCGCGGCCTCCCCCACGGGATAGGGGAGGGCCGGCCCGAGCCGGAAGCGTGCGTATTCGTGCGGGTCGGCCCCCTTCGGCGCTTCCAAGAGGAGGACCCGGGCGAGGCCGTCAGGGAGGATGAGCGTCACCCCACCCGGACCCAAGGCCTCCCGGAGACGGACGAGCGCCGCCGACACCTCGGCCGGCCGGGCCAGGTTGGAGGTGAAGGCGGAAACGAGGAGCGCCCCGGGGGGTAGGGGCACTATCTCCAGGGAGCGCAGCCGGGGACCACGCAGGCCCCGCACAAGCCGGGCCCCCGCCACCGACGCCGCGTCGAAGGCCACCAGCCGGAGGGATGGAAACCAGGCCACGATCCTGATTATAGACCCGGCCCGCGCGGGCTTCCGGCGGCCGGGGGGCGCAGTGGTATGATCCGGCCCCGCGCTCCGGGGGCCCTCACGGGAGCATCCCGGGCCAGGGAGGAGAGGCATGAAGGTCTACGACGCCCCCAACATCCGCAACATAGCGCTCGTCGGTCATGGCGGATGCGGCAAGACCTCGTTGGCCTCAGCCATGCTCTTCGACATGGGGGCGGTGAACCGTTTGGGCCGCGTGGACGACGGAACGGCGCCCACCGACTTCGATCCCGATGAGATCGAGCGCAAGATCAGCCTCCAGACCGCCCTCGCCTGGGGGGAGTGGCGGAAGACCAAGATCAACCTCCTCGACGCGCCCGGATACGCGAACTTCCTGGCCGAGGCGCAGGCGGCGCTGCGGGTGGCGGACGCTGCCCTGGTGGTGGTGGATTCGGTGGCGGGGGTGGAGGTTCAAACGGAGAAGGTCTGGGCTTACGCGGAGGAGTATGGGATCCCCCGCCTGATCGTGGTCAACCGCATGGACCGGGACCGCGCCTCCTATGCCCGGACGCTTCAGTCCCTGGAGCGGGCCTTCGGCCGGGGAGCGGTGCCCGTGGTCATCCCCCTGGGCGAGGAGAAGGGCTTCGTGGGCGTGACCGACCTCCTCACCGAGAAGTCCGACGTGTACAACGACGACCAGAGCGGGAAGTTCCAGGCCGTGGAGGTGCCCCCAGAGTTCCGGGAGATGGAGGGGGCTCAGCGGGACCGACTCGTGGAGATGGTGGCAGAGAGCAACGAGGAACTCATGGAAGCGTTCTTCGAGAAGGGCACCCTGCCCCAAGCCGACCTCGTGCGGGGCCTGCGCCAGGCGGTCCTGGCCGGCCGCATCTTTCCCGTCCTCCCCGCATCCTCACTCCGCAACGTGGGCCTGCAGCCGATCCTGGACGCGATTGTGGACCTCCTGCCCTCCCCCGCGGAGCGGGGTGAGGTCGAGGGTACGGATCCCGTGCGCAAGACGGAGACCGCACGCAAGCCGGCCGCGGATGCGCCCTTTTCCGCGTTCGTGTTCAAGACCATCGCGGATCCCCATGCCGGCCGACTCAGCCTATTCCGTGTCTACTCCGGAACCCTGAGATCCGACAGCAACGTCCACAACGCCTCCCGCGATGCGAGCGAGCGGGTGGGAGCTCTCGAGTTGCTGCAGGGCAAAAACCAGACCCCCGTCCCGGAGATCCAAGCCGGAGACTTGGGGGCGGTGGCCAAGCTCAAGGAGACCCAGACCGGCGACACTCTCTGCGACAAGGCCAGCCCCATCAATTATCCTCCCCTCGTCTTCCCGGAGCCTGCAACCACCTTCGCCATCGAGCCCAAGACCCGGGGGGATGAGGACAAGATCTCGGCCGCCCTCCAGCGGCTCATGGAGGAGGACCGGGTGCTCCGCCTCACCCGCGATCCCCAAACCCACGAGATGCGGCTCTCGGGGATGGGCCAGCTCCATATAGAAGTGGTGGTCGGCAAGCTTCGCAAGCGCTACAAGGTCGAGGTCAACCTCAAGAAGCCCAAGATCCCGTACCGCGAGACAATCAAGGCACCGGCGGAGGGCCACGGCCGCCACAAGAAGCAGACGGGCGGGCACGGGCAGTTCGGGGACTGCAAGATCCGCATGAAGCCCCTCTCCCGGGGCGAGGATTTCAAATTCGTGGACGACATCTTCGGGGGATCGATCCCCAAGAACTTCATCCCCGCGGTGGAGAAGGGCATCCAGGAAGCGCGGCTGCGTGGCTTCGTGGCCGGCTACCCCATGGTGGACTTCCAGGTGGAGCTGTATGACGGCCAGTACCACGACGTGGACTCTTCGGAGATGTCGTTCAAGATCGCTGGCTCCCTCGCCTTCAAGGACGCGGTGGCTAAAAGCCGACCGACGCTCCTGGAGCCCATCATGAAGGTGGAGATCGCGGTCCCCGAGGAGTTCGCGGGAGCGGTGATGGGCGACCTCTCCAGCCGCCGTGGCCGGCCCCAGGGAATGGAGCCCAAGGGAAGCCTCCAGGTCATCCGCGCCGAAGTGCCCATGTCGGAGATGCTTTCCTACGACGCCGAGCTCACGTCGATGACCGGGGGCCGCGGCTCCTACCACATGGAGATGGGACACTACGACGAGGTGCCCGGGCACCTGCAGGAAAAGATCGTGGCCGCAGCCCGGGCGGAGCGGGGAGAGGTAAAGGAGGAGGAATGACTCTTGTCCGGCGGGGGCCCAAATGCGCTAGAGTGGAAGCATGATGCGTGTCCAGCCAGGAGCGGTCCTCCTCTGGGGTCTCCTCGCCGCCGCCGCTCCGGCCGCCTCCCAGGATGCCCCCGTGCAGGCGGGGAGCGGCGGCGTGCCCATCCCCAAGCGGACCAAGACCGTAAAGCCCGAGTACCCGGCCGAAGCCCAGGCCCGCGGCGTCGGGGGGATCGTGATCCTGGAGCTGGTGATCGACACCGCGGGAAAGGTGGCCGCGGTCCAGGTGATCCGGAGCGTGCCTCCCTTCGATGAGGCGGCGGTCACCGCGGCCCGTCAGTGGGAGTACGAAGTCATCAAAATGAATGGAAAGCCGGTGAGCGTCCGCCTAACCGTCCCCATCAGCTTTCTCGTGAAGCTGCCGGAGATCAAGCGGCAAGCCGGCATCCCTGAGCTGCGGCAGGGGGCAAGTCCGGTCTTCCCCCCCGACGCCCACGAGTCGGCCTCCGTGACCGCCGAGTTGACGCTGGATGCGGATGGCCAAGTGGCCGACGCTCAAGTGGTGACGGGCACCATGCCCTGGTCGGCAGCCCTGGAGCAAGCCCTGCGCACCTGGCGCTTCGCGACCGACGGCACGAACGCCATCGTCTCGTTCCGCGTGGAGGCTGACTTCGTAGCCGGGAGCAAGGGCAACCCACCCCGAGTGGACCTCCGCCTCACCGGCCTCCGCCGCAGCGAGTCACTGCCCCCCGGCCAAGCGTCCCCCCCGGCGGCGCCGCCCGCGAGCGCGGCCGTGCCCGGGGAGGTTGCGGCCGCGCCCGCGGCGGGGGCGGCCGGGCCCCTGGCCAGCCCCGCTCCGAGCCCCGCCCCGGTGACCAGCGGCGAGGCAGGCGCGGCGGCCAAGGCGGCGCCCACGGCCGGACCGAGCCCAGGGCCATCCCCGGCCGCGCCCGCCCCCGAGCCCAGCCCCGTCCCCCGACCGTCTCCCGCGGCCGGTTCCCCGTCCACAGAGACGATGACCGCGCCCCCTCCCGATACGCCTCCCGGGGCCGCCACCCCCGCCCCCGTCACGGAGTCAGGCGTCTCCGCCATCCGGGACGTCGTCTTGTCCGAAGGGGTGCCCGATCTCGCCAAGGGCCGGCGGCCGTCGCCGCCCCCCTTGGCTCGGATGGCGGGGGCCTCGGACACGGTGGAGGTCCGCTTTGCCGTCAATGCCGCCGGGATCACGACCGTGCAGAGCGTGACCGGTCCCGATATCCTGAAGCCGTCGGCGGAGCAGACCGCGGCCTCTTGGGTGTTCCGGCGGACCAGTGCCATGCGCCTGCACCTGTTGGCCGTCTTCACCTACAGCCGGGACGCCGCCTCCGCCGCGGTGCGACCGGAGTAGGTCGGGGCCGCCTCTACTCCGCGGCCGCGCCCTCTTTGGGCTTGCCCTTGGCCTTCTTGTCGCTCTTGGGTTTGCTCTCGCCCTTGGCCTTGGGGGGCGCCGCCTCCTTGGCTTTGCCCTTCTCGTCCTTCTTCTTGGGCTGATATTCCGAGCCCAGCAGCTCCAGGATCGCCATCTCCGCCCCGTCTCCCTTGCGGGGACCGAGCCGAAGGATGCGCGTGTAGCCCCCGGGCCGGGTGGCGTAGCGAGCGCCTAGGCTGTCGAAGAGCTTCTTGACTACTCCCGGGTCCTGGATGTCCCGGGAGACGAGCCGGCGGGCGTGCAGCCGGTCGTCCTCCCGCTTGGCCAGGGTGATCAGGCGCTCCGCGTAAGGCCGAAGCTCCTTGGCCTTCATCAGGGTGGTGCGGATCCGCTCCCGCTCGAAAAGGGCGGATGCCATGTTGCGCAGGAGGGCGATCCGGTGGGGTGTGACCCGTCCCAGCTTACGGTGCGCGACTCGATGTCTCATAGTTTCCGGCGCTCGCTGCTTTTGGTCGTGCCGACCTGGCCTAGCGCTCCTGTTGGGGCTGGGGGTAGTTGTCGAGCCTCATGCCCAGGGAGAGCCCCATGCCGGCCAGGATCTCCTTGATCTCGTTCAGGGATTTCCGGCCGAAGTTCTTGGTCTTGAGCATTTCGCTCTCCGTCTTCTGAACCAGCTCCCCGATGGTGCGGATGTTGGCGTTCTTGAGGCAGTTGTAAGAGCGGACGGAGAGCTCCATCTCGTCCACGCTCTTGTTGAGTTTCTCCCACCAGACCTCGCGGTCCTGCTCGGAGAGCTCCACCGGCGTGCCCTCCACTTCTTCTTCGTCCTCCTCAAGGTTGATGAAGATGGTCAGGTGGTCCTTCATCAGCTTGGCGGCCAAGCCCACGGCGTCGCGTGGGGTGACGGCACCGTTCGACCAGACCTCGAGGGTGAGCTTCTCGTAATCGGTGGCTTGGCCCACGCGCGCCGCGTCCACGAAGTAGTTGACCTTCTTGATCGGCGAATGCACGGAGTCGACGGGAATCCAGCCGATGGAGAGGTCCTCGTCAAAATTCTTGTCCGCGGAAACGTAGCCCCGGCCCTGCTTGACCCGCATCTCCACGGAGAGGGTCGAGCCCTGGCCAAGGGTCGCGATGTAGGCCTCGGGGTCCAAGATCTCGACGTCGGGGTCGGGTGTGATGTGCTTGGCCCGGATCTCCCCTGCCTCCGAGGTCTTGAGAATGAGGCTCTTGGGGTGCTCCACGTGCATCTTCAGGGGCACCCGCTTGAGGTTGAGGATGAGGTCGGTCGTGTCCTCCATGGCCCCGGGGATGGGGGAGAACTCGTGCAGCACGCCCTCCACCCGCACCGCGGTAATGGCCGCCCCTTCGATGCTCGAGAGCAGCACCCGCCGCAGGGCGTTCCCTACGGTGGTGGCAAAGCCCCGCTCGAAGGGCTGCGCGAAAAAGCGTCCGTAATGGTCGGTCAGGCTCTCCCGCTCGACCTCGAGGCGCTTCGGCTTCTGGAACCCTTTCCACAGCATTTTCTGAGAGTCCTCCATGGCCCGGATGACCGCGGGCGGTTCGCCCGCTTCCCCGGGCCGCGGTTCTTACTTCGAGTACAGCTCGACGATGAGCTGCTCCTGGATCGGGAAGTTCACGTCGTCCCGTGCGGGCATCGACAGGACCTTCCCCTTCATCCCGGCGGCGTCCAACTCCAACCACTTAGGGACGCCCCGGCCCTTGACCGCCTCCACCGACGCGGCCACCAGCCCGTTCTTGGCCGCCCGCGGGGCTAGGGCCACCACGTCGCCCACCCGCACCTGGAACGAGGGCACGTTCAGCTTCTTCTCGTTGATGCGCACGTGCCCATGGCGCACGAGCTGCCGGGCCTGGGCCCGCGAGCTCCCGAAGCCCAACCGGTAAACCACATTGTCCAACCGCCGCTCCAACTTGCTGAGCAGGGTCTCTCCCACCACGCCCTTCTCCTGAGCGGCCCGGTCGAAGGTGAGTGAGAACTGCCCTTCGAGCATCCCGTAAAGGCGCTTGGTCTTCTGCTTCTCGCGGAGCTGGAGGCCGTAACCCTGCAACTTGCTCTTCACGCGGCCCCCCTTGCCATGCTGGCCGGGAGCGTAGTTGCGCTTCTCGATCGCGCATTTCTCGGTGAAGCACCGGTCGCCCTTCAGGAACAGCTTCATCCCCTCGCGGCGGCAGAGGCGGCAAACCGAACCAATGTATCGAGCCATATTGCGTCCTTAAACCCGACGCCGCTTGGGGGGGCGGCAGCCGTTGTGGGGGATGGGGGTCACGTCCCGGATGGACTTGATCTCCACCCCCGCCGCCTGCAGGGCGCGGATGGCCGACTCCCGGCCGCTGCCCGGACCTTTGACCCGGATGTCCAGGGACCGCAGCCCCGAGTCCTTGGCCGCGGTGGCGCAGGCCGCGGCCGCCTGCTGGGCGGCGAAGGGGGTCCCCTTGCGCGAACCCTTGAAGCCCAGCGTCCCCGCGCTGGACCAGGTCACCACGTTGCCTTCCAAATCGGTGATGGTGACGTGGGTGTTGTTGAAGGAGGCGTGTACGTGGGCGATACCGTGCACCACGTGCTTCTTCTCCTTCTTGGCTTTCTTAGCGCCGACGACTTTGGTCATCTCGTGTCTCCTAGACCTTCGCTGCGGCCTTGGGGCGGATCATGGCCCGGCGCGGGCCCTTGCGGGTGCGCGCGTTGGTGTGGGTGCGCTGGCCGCGCACGGGCAGGTTCCGGCGATGGCGCATGCCCCGGTAGGAGCCGATCTCCATCAGCCGCTTCACGTTCATGGCCACGTCCTTGCGGAGGTCGCCCTCCACCCCGCCCTCGCTGTCGATGATCTTGGCGATGCGGCTGGCCTCCTCCTCGGAGAGGTCCTTCACCCGGACGTTGCGGTCGATCCCCGCCCGGCCCAAGATGCGGTTGCTGCGGGTCGGCCCGATGCCGTAGATGTAGGTGAGCGCCACCTCGACCCGCTTCTGGCGCGGAAGATCGACGCCTGCGATGCGTGCCATTCCTTACCCCTGCCTCTGCTTGTGCTTCTGATTGCTGCAAATGATCCGCACCACTCCCCGGCGGCGCACCACCTTGCATTTGGCGCAGATCTTCTTGACCGACGACCTTACTTTCACTTCGAATCCCTCTCCTTGGCCGCCAGGGCGCCAACCGCTCCTGACGCCCGCCGGCGCACGATGCGGCCGCGACCCCGGTCGTAGGGCATCAACTCCACCACCACCCCGTCCCCCGGGAGCAGGCGGAGGAGGCTCGACCCCCCGGACACGTGGGCCAGGGCCTGGCCGCGACCCTCGTTCTCCAACTCGACCCGGTAAAGGGCGTTGGGTAAGGCTTCCCGCACCGTCGCGTTCACCTCCATCTCGCCCCGCCCCGTCTCAGGCATGCCTCGCCTCCGTCTCCTCGGAAGCGTACGGGTATGGCTCGGAAAGGATCCAGGGCCCGTGCCGGGTGATGGCGATCGAAAGCTCGAAGTGCGCGGACAGGCTTTGGTCCGCGGTGACCGCCGTCCAGCCGTCCTTCAGGACCCGCACCTCGGGTCCACCCGCGTTCACCATGGGTTCGATGGCCAGGCACATCCCGGGCACCAGCCGCTCCCGGCGCCCGGGCGGACCGTAGTTGGGGACCTGGGGTTCCTCGTGGAGGCTGGTCCCGATCCCGTGCCCCACGAACTCGCGCACCACCGAGTAACCCTGGGCCTCCGCGTGCTGCTGCACCGCGTGGCCGATGTCCCCCACCCGCATCCCCTGACGGCAGACCGTGATCCCTGCGTGCAGGGCTTCCTCGGTGGCCTTCATGAGGCGGCGGGCTTCATCGCTGATCTTCCCCACCGCCACCGTACGCGCCGCATCCCCGAAGAAACCGTCCACCACGCACCCGAGGTCGAGGCCCACGATGTCCCCCTCCCGGAGCTTGCGCTGTCCCGGGATCCCGTGCACCACCTCCTCGTTGATGGAGATGCAGAGGGTGGCCGGATAGCCGCGGTAGCCCAGAAAGGCCGGCCGCGCCCCCGCCTTCTCGATCCGCTCCCGGGCGATCCGGTCCAGCTCCTTGGTGGCCACGCCGGGCACCGCCGCCTCCTTCAGCGCATCCAGGGTGTCGACCACGATTCCGCAGGCGCGGTGCATCTTCTGCAGCTCGGCCCAGGACTTCTGGACGCTCATGACCGGGCCTCCAAGATCCCCCGGAGGTCATCGAACACCCGGTCCACGTTCCGGTCGCCGTCGATGCGGTGCAGACGCGATCGTTGCCGGTAGTAGTCCACGAGCGGAGCCGTGCGCTCGTCGTACTCGGCCAGCCGGCGCGCCACCGCCACTTCCTTGTCGTCCTCGCGCTGGATCAGGGGCGTCCCGTCGCGGTCGCAGAGGGAGTCGTTCTTGGGCAGGTTGTAAGTCACGTGGTAAGTGGACTGGCAGGTGGGACACCAACGGCGGCCCGAAAGCCGCAAGAGCAACTCCGGCCGTGGCACCTCCACGTCGAAGATCATGTAGTCGGCGGTGGCCTGCCCGTCCACCATGGAGGCCAGGCGCTCGGCCTGGGGCAGGGTCCGGGGGAAGCCGTCCAGGATGTAACCGCGGGCACAGTCCGGCTGACGCAACCGTTCACCGATGAGGGCGATGAGCAAGTCGTCGGGCACAAGACCACCCTTTTCCATGAGGGGCCCCGCCTTCCGGCCCAGGGGTGTCCCCTGTGCGATGGCCTCGCGCAGCATGTCCCCGGTGGAGATGCGGGGCACATGGAGATGGGCAGCCATCCGCGCGGCCTGCGTCCCCTTCCCGGCCCCGGGGGGGCCGAGGAAGATCACGCGGACGCCCGGGGCGGGCGCGGCCC
Organism: Vicinamibacteria bacterium; assembly: GCA_035570235.1. NCBI lineage: Bacteria > Pseudomonadati > Acidobacteriota > Vicinamibacteria > Vicinamibacteria bacterium. The sequence goes on from DATMML010000073.1 coordinate 94,776, forward strand.
GGGGGCTAGCGTCGACCACGGACTCTCCGCCCTCCTTTGCCGCTGAAACCGTCGTAGTGCCTCATGATGAGCTGGGCTTCGACTTGGGCCACTGTGTCCATGGCCACCCCCACGATGATGAGGAGCGAGGTCCCGCCGAAGTAGAAGTTCAGGTGGAGGCCCTCCGTGATCCAGCCCAGACCGTTCTCGGTGAGGAACAGGTCCAGGGGCGGGCCGATCACGGGGATGGGGGCCACCTTGAAGCCGGTGATCAGGAACTCGGGAAGAATCGCGACCAGGGCCAAGTAAAGGGCTCCCCCGAAGGTGATCCGGGAGAGGACGTGGTCCAGGTATTCCGCTGTTTTCTTGCCGGGCCGGATGCCAGGGATGAAACCCCCGTACTTCCGCATGTTCTCGGCCACGTCGTCCGGGTTGAAGACGATCGCGGTGTAGAAGTAGCAGAAGAAGATGATGAAGGAAACGTAGAGCAAGTTGTAGAGGGGCATTCCCCAATGCAGCTGCTCGGAGACCGCCTGCATCCAGGGGTTGTTGGCCTGGAAGAAGGAGGCGATGGTCTGGGGGAAGGCGATGATCGAGGAGGCGAAGATCACAGGGATCACGCCGCTGGTGTTGACGCGCAGGGGGAGGTGGGTGGACTGCCCTCCGTACATCCGCCGGCCCACCACCCGCTTGGCGTACTGCACGGTGATGCGCCTCTGGCCACGCTCCACGAAGACGATGGCTCCCACCACCCCCATCATCATGGCCACGAGCACGAGGGTAGCGATGAGCCCGAGCTCTCCCCGTTCGATCATGGTGAAAGTGTCGATCAGGCCGCGCGGGAACCCCACCACGATCCCCGCGAAGATGATCAAGCTCATCCCGTTTCCGATCCCCCGCTCCGTGATCTGCTCCCCCAACCACATGATGAAGGCGGTCCCGGTGGTGAGGGTCAGGACGGCCATGATCTTGAAGCCCAGGCCGGGGCTCTCGACGATCTTGAAGGAGTTGTTGAGGGTCATCCGCTCCAGGTACACGGCGATGCCCAGGGACTGCACGATGGAGAGGGCGACCGTTCCGTAGCGGGTGTATTGCGTGATCTTGCGCTTGCCTAGCTCCCCTTCCTTGCTCAGCTTCTCCAGGTAGGGCCAGACCACGGTGAGGAGCTGAAGGATGATGGAGGCCGAGATGTAGGGCATGATCCCGAGGGCGAAGACCGTGACCTTGGCCAGGTTGCCCCCCGAGAACATGTCCACCAGCCCGAACCAGTTGGCCTTGTTCTGCTCGAAGAAGTCGATGAGGGCCTGGGGGTTGATCCCCGGGGTGGGGATGTGGTTGCCCAGGCGGTAGACGGCCAGGATCCCCAGGGTGAAGAGCACCCGCTTGCGGAGGTCCGGGATCTCCCAGATGTTTCTGAGGCTTTGAAGCATCGCTCCTATCTCTCGAGGATCTCGGCTTTGCCGCCCTGAGCCGCAATCCGTTCCTGGGCCTTGGCGCTGAACCGGTGGGCGCGCACGGTCAGGGCTTTGGTTACATCTCCTTTGGCCAGGATCTTCACCCCGTCCCGCACCTTCTTGATCAGCCCCCGCTTAAGGAGGACATCGGGGGTGACGATGGTGCCGGTCTCGAAAATCTCCAGCCGATCGAGGTTGACCTCGGTGTACTCCTTGTGGTTCCGGTTGTGGAAACCCCGCTTGGGCACACGCCGGTGGAGCGGCATCTGGCCACCTTCGAACCCGTCTTTGTGGCTGAAGCCGCTGCGGCTCTTCTGGCCCTTCTCGCCACGGCCCGAGGTCTTGCCGAGGCCGCTCCCCGGCCCCCGCCCGACCCGCTTCCGGCTGTGGGTGCTCCCCTTGGCCGGCCTAAGATTGTGCAGACCCACGCTCTCCTGCCTTCCTTACTCGACCACGGTCACGAGGTGGGGGACCTTTCGGACCATCCCCCGCACCATCGGCGTGTCTTGGCGCTCCACCACCTGGTGGAGGCGGCGCAAACCCAGGCCGCGCACGGTGGCCCGCTGCTTGGGCGGGCAGCCGATCACGCTACCGATCATCTTGATCTTGATCATCCCTCCCGCTTTGGCCGCTCTGGCGGTCTTGGCCATGGCTGTCCCCCTACTCCTGGGCGGGGGCGGGGGCAGGCGCGGGCGGGGGTGCGGCCGGCTTCCTCTCCTCCGTCCCCAGTATTTCGGCGACCGACTTGCCGCGCAGCCGCGCCACCCGCTCCGGCTCCTTGAGACGGAGCAGGGCATCCACCGTTGCCTTCACCACGTTGTGGGCCGTGGTCGAGCCCAAGCTCTTGGTGAGGATGTTCTGGATCCCGGCCGCCGTGATCACCGCTCGCACCGGCCCCCCGGCAATGACCCCCGTGCCCTCGGCCGCGGGCTTGAGCAGCACGCTGCCGGAGCCAAAGTTCCCGGTGACGGTGTGGGGGATGGTGGCCCCCTTCTCCGTGATCGGCACCCGGACCACGTTCTTCTTGGCCGCCTCCACCCCCTTCTTGATGGCGGAGGAGACCTCGCGGGCCTTGCCCATGCCGTAGCCCACATGCCCGTGCCCATCCCCCACCACGACCAGGGCGCTGAACGAGAGGTTCTTACCCCCCTTGACGACCTTGGTCACGCGGTTGATGGAGACCACCTGGTCTTTGAGCTCCAGGCTTTGGATGTCGATCTTGTCCATAGTTCGCGTCCTCGCTCCGGCCTCGCCAGGCCGGGTCCGGACATTCCCTTCCTCAGAACTGGAGTCCACCCTCCCGGGCGGCATCGGCCAGCGCCTTGATTCGTCCGTGGTACTGAAAGCCCCCGCGGTCAAAGACCACGGCGGTGACCCCCTTCTCCTTGGCCCGGTTCGCGATGAGCTGGCCTACCGCCTTGGCCGCCGCCACATTCGAGCCCCGCTTGACACTCTCCCGCATCTCCTTGTCCAGGGAGGAGGCGGCGCACAGCGTCCGCCCGCTGTCGTCGTCGATGACCTGGACGTAGATGTGGCTCTGGCTACGGAAGACGGCCAGGCGTGGTCGCTTGACGCTGCCCGCCACTTTCTTGCGGATGCGGGCCCGGATCCGCTGCCGGATGTCCTCTTTGGTCTTGACCTTCATTCTGCTCTCAAGGTCGAGGGCTGAAGCTTCCCCCGCACCCCTCCTGCCGCTTGCGCCGTCATGAGTTCAGCGCTCGTCTCTGTTCTCACTTTGCCGCCCCTGCTCCCGTCGCGCCCGCCTTACCCGCCTTCTTCTTCAGGACCTCGCCCACGTAGCGGATCCCCTTCTGCTTGTACGGGTCCGGCTTGCGCAGGTTGCGAATCTCCGCCGCCACCTGACCCACGCGCTGACGGTCGATCCCGGAGATCGTGAGGCGCGTCTGCTTGTCCACCGCGACCTTGATCCCCTCCGGAATCGGAAACACCACCGGGTGTGAGTAGCCTAGGGCGAACACGACCTTGTTGCCCTCCACCGCCGCCTTGTAGCCCACCCCTACGATGTCCAGGTCCTTGGAGAAGCCCTCGGTGACGCCCTTGATCGCGTTCTGGGCCAGGGCCCGGGCCATGCCGTGGAACGCCCGCTGCTGGCGCTCGTCGTTCGACCGCTGGCAGGCGAGCTCGCTGTCTCTGAGCACGAAGGAGATCCCAGGGGGAACCGGCGTCTCGAGCTTGCCCTTGGGCCCCTGTATCTGCAGAGAGGTCGCGGACACCTCGACCTTCACCCCCTTGGGTACGGCGATGATCTTGCGTCCTACCCGAGACATCGCTGCTCCTTGCCTCCGCGTCCTCGTCGTGAGAGACGCGTTACCATACGTTGCAGAGAATCTCGCCGCCCACGCCCTCGCGGGCCGCGCTGCGGCCGGTCATGAGCCCCCGGGAGGTGGACAGGATGTTGATACCGAGGCCCCCGTAGACGCGGGGGATCTGGTCCTTGCCGCAGTAGATGCGGCAGCCGGGACGGCTCACCCGCTGGAGGTCGGTGATCACCCGCTCCATGCCCGGCCCGTACTTCAGGTAGATCCGGAGCATGCCTTGCTTCTCATCCTCGATGCTCTTGAAGTTCGCGATGTAACCCTCGTCCTTGAGGATACGCGCGATCTCGGCCTTGAGCTTGGAGGCGGGCACGTCCACCTTGGGCAGCTTGGCCCGGACCCCGTTCCGGATCCGGCTGATCATGTCCGCGACAGGATCGGTCATGTTCATCTGTTTACCTCCCGGGCCCCTTCACCAGCTCGCCTTGATCACGCCGGGGATGTCCCCGGACAGGGCCAGCTGGCGGAAGCAGATGCGGCACAGCTCGAACTTCCTCAGGTAGCCACGGGGCCGGCCGCAGCGGCGGCAGCGCGTGTATCGGCGGACTTCGAACTTCGGCTTCCGCTTGGCCTTGGCAATGAGAGACAGCTTCGCCACTACTCCTCCCTCCTCACTGGTGCCGGAACGGCATCCCCAAGTAGGCGAGGAGGAGCTTCGACTCCTCGTCCGTCCGGGCCGTGGTCACAAAAGTCACGTTCATGCCCCGGAGCTTGTCGACCTTGGCATAGTCGACCTCGGGGAAGATGATCTGGTCCTTGAGGCCCAGGGTGTAGTTTCCCCGGCCGTCAAAGGAGTTGCCCGGCAGACCCCGGAAATCGCGCATCCGGGGCAGGGCAACGTTCACCAGGCGGTCCACGAACTCGTACATGCGGTCTCCGCGCAGGGTGACGGTGGCCGCGATGGGCATCCCCTGGCGCAGTTTGAAGGCAGCGATGGACTTGCGGGAGCGGCGGATCGCCGGCTTCTGGCCCGTGATCTTTCCGAGCTCCTCCATGGCCGCGTCCAAGAGCTTGATGTTCTGGGTGGCCTCTCCGACCCCCATGTTCACAACCACCTTCTTGAGGCGGGGCACCGCCATCACGTTGGGGTACTGCCGCTCCTTCATCAGACGCGGCACGATCTCCTTCGCGTAGGCTTCCTTGATTCGGGCGCTCATTTGTCCAGCACCTCACCGGTGCGACGGCTGACCCGGACCTTGCGGCCGTCGGTCAGGATCTTGAAACCGATTCGCGTCCTCTTGTCGTCGTCGGGGGAGACCACCATCACGTTGGAAACGTGGATGGGGGCTTCCCGTTCCGCGATACCGCCCTTGATGTTCCGCTGGGGGTTGGGCTTGGTGTGCTTCTTGATGAAACCCACCCCCTGCACAATGACTCGGCTCTTCTCCCGGAAGACCTTCAGGATCTTCCCTCGCTTCCCCGCGTCCTTCCCGGAGAGAACCTCCACCAGATCGTTCTTCTTCAGCCGGATCCGCACGCGGGGGCTCGGCTTCCTCATGCTCACAGCACCTCCGGAGCCAGGGAGATGATCTTCATGAACCTCTTGTCCCTCAGCTCGCGCGCCACCGGTCCGAAGACGCGCGTCCCCACCGGCTCCCCCGCTTCGTTGATGAGCACGGCTGCGTTGCGGTCGAAGCGGATGTAGGAGCCGTCGCGCCGGCGCTGCTCCTTCCGGCAACGCACGATCACCGCCTTCACCACCTTGCCTTTGCGCACGGGTTCGGGGGCGTCGGGGGCCGACTCCTTGACGTTGGCCGTGATGACGTCGCCCAGGCCCGCATAGCGGCCCGTGGAACCGCCGATAGGCAGGATGCACGAGATCTTGCGGGCGCCGGAGTTGTCGGCTACCTCGAGAATCGTGCGCATCTGGATCATGTTGTTCTCTCCCCCGCCCTCAGACCTCGGCTGTTCCGGCCGCGTCCTCTTCGGGCAAGATCGCCTTGCCCAGGATCTCTTCTACGCGCCAGCGCTTGTGCTTGGAGAGGGGGCGGGTCTCCACGATGCGTACCCGGTCGCCCCGCGCGGCGCCCTTTTCGTCGTGGGCCATGAAGGTCGAGGTGCGCTTGATGGTCTTGCGGTAGACGGGGTGCCGAACCAAGCGCTCCACCGCCACCACGACCGTCTTCTGCATCTTGGCCCGCACCACCACCCCCACCTGCTCGCTCCGCCGCCGGAGAGGGGGCTGGTTCTTTTCCGTCATCGTGTCACCTGCTTCTCCTTGAGGACGGTCTTGACCCGGGCGATGTCACGCCGGGTAGCCCGGAGCTTCAGGGCGTTGTCGAGCTGGCCGAGCGACTTTTGGAAGCGCAGCCGGAAGAGCTGCTCCTGCAGCTCCTTCTCCTTGTGGCGGAGCTCGTCCAACCCCATCTCGCGGATCTGGTCGGGTTTCACCCTGCCACCCCCTCCTGACGGGTGACGAAGCGGGTCTTTATCGAGAGCTTGTGGGCGGCCAGGCGCAGGGCCTCGCGGGCGTCCGCCTCCGGCACCCCCTCCATCTCGTACAGGATGCGACCCGGCTTCACCACCATCACCCAGGACTCGGGCGCGCCCTTACCCTTGCCCATGCGGGTCTCCTGGGGCTTCTTGGTGACGGGCTTGTCCGGGAACATTCGGATCCAGATCCGGCCGTTCCGCTTGATGAAGCGGGTGATCGCGATGCGGCCCGCCTCGATCTCCCGCTGGCTCACCCATCCGCACTCCATGGCCTTGAGGCCGTAGTCCCCGAAATCCACCCGGGACCCCGACCAGGCCTTGCCCTTCATCCGGCCCCGCTGCTGCTTTCTGAACTTCACCTTCTTGGGCATGAGCATGGCGAACCACCCTACCTACAGCCCCTTCGAGGGCTTTAGCGCGTCCAGCTCGCCCTTGTAGATCCAGGTCTTCACCCCGATCTGGCCGAAGCTGGTCCGGGCCTCGTGGAACCCGTAGTCGATGTCCGCCCGCAGCGTGTGCAGGGGAAGCTGGCCGTGCAGGTACCACTCCGAGCGCGCGATCTCCGCCCCATTGAGGCGGCCGGAGACCCGCACCTTGATCCCCTTGGCCCCGAAGCGTAGCGCGGCGTCCACCGCCTTCCGCATGGCGCGCCGGAAGGCGATGCGCTTCTCCAGCTGGAGGGCCACCGACTCTGACACGAGCTGGGCGTCGAGCTCCGGCTTGAGGATCTCCTGGATGTTGATGAAGACCTCCTTGCCCGTCTTCTTCTGGATCTCCTGCTTCAGCTTGTCCACTTCCTGACCCTTGCGCCCGATGATGATCCCGGGCCGGGAGGTGTAGATGCTGATCTTGAGCTTGTTGGCGGCCCGCTCCACCTCCACCCGGGAGACCCCAGCGTGGCTGAAGCGCTTCTTCAGATCCTTCTTGAGGACCAGGTCCTCGTGCAGGAGGTTCGCGTAGTCCTTCTCCGCGTACCAACGGCTCCGCCAGGTCTTGTTGAATCCCAGCCGGAACCCGATGGGATGGACTTTCTGACCCATGGGCTACTTCTCCTTCTCGGCCACGTGGACGGTGACGTGGGCTGAGCGCTTGATGACCTGGTAGGCCCGGCCCATGGGGGCCGGCCGGACCCGTTTCTGGGAGGGTCCCTGGCCCGCGTAGCAGGCCCGGACCACGAGGTCGTCCTCGTCCAAGCGCCGCTTGTGGTTCTTGTCCGCAACGTGCACCGCGTTGGCAATGGCCGAGCGCAGAGTCTTCTCGATCTCCCGCGCCACCGATTTCTTGGTGAAGCGCAGGATGGAGAGGGCCTCGCTCGCCTTCTTGCCCCGGATAAGGTCCAGGACGAGCTTCGCCTTCTGGGCCGATGTCCTGACGTACTTGGATGTGGCGCGTACCTCGAGCATGGTCTTTTCCTAGGGCTTGGCGGGGGCGGGGGCCGGGGCAGCCCCGGGCGCGCCGGGACCACCCGCCAGCTTGGCGACCTTCTCCACCTTGGAGGAATGGCCCTTGAACTGACGGGTGGGCGAAAACTCCCCCAGCTTGTGCCCCACCATGTTCTCGGTGATGTAGACGGGGATGAACTTCTTGCCGTTGTAGACGGCCAGGGTGTGGCCCACCATCTCGGGGGTGATGGTGGAGCGCCGCGACCAGGTCTTCACTACTTTGCGGTCGTTGGCAGCGTTCATTTGCTCGATCTTCTTGAGGAGGTGATCGTCGACGAACGGGCCCTTCTTCAGCGATCGTGCCATGTCTACCTGCGCCTCTTGACGATGAACTTCTGGGTCCGCTTGTTGTTGCGGGTCTTGTACCCCTTGGTGGGCTTGCCCCAGGGCGTCACCGGGTGTCGACCACCGGAGGTCTTACCCTCACCGCCGCCGTGGGGATGATCCACGGGGTTCATCGACACTCCCCGGTTGTGGGGCCGACGGCCCCCCCAGCGGGTTCGCCCGGCCTTCCCCACGGAGACGTTCTTGTGGTCGATGTTGCCCACCTGACCCACGGTGGCCCGGCACTCCACGTGGACGTTGCGCAGCTCGCCGGAGGGGAGCTTGACCTGCGCGTAGTCCGCCTCCTTGGCCACCAGCTGAGCGGCCGCCCCCGCGCTCCTCACCATCTGGCCGCCCTTGCCCTGGCGGAGCTCGATGTTGTGGATCATGGTGCCGGCGGGGATCATGCGCAGGGGGAGGCAGTTGCCGGGAAGGATGTCCGCGCCTTCCCCCGCCACCACCGTCTGCCCTACCTTCATGCCCTCCGGGGCCAGAATGTAGCGCTTCTCGCCGTCCTGGTAGTGCAGGAGGGCCAGGCGGGCCGAACGGTTGGGGTCGTACTCGATGGCCGCGACCCGGGCCGGGATGTCCTGCTTGTCCCGCCGGAAGTCCACAATGCGGTAACGCTGCTTGTGGCCCCCCCCGATGAAGCGGACGCTGATCCGCCCCCGGTTGTCCCGGCCCCCCGTGCGCCTCTTGGGCTCGGTGAGGCCCTTCTCCGGGTGGTCCTTGGTGATCTCCTCGAAGGTGAGGGTGGTCATGAAGCGACGACCGGGCGAAGTCGGATTGTATTGCTTGAGTGCCATGTCTCCGGTCCTCAGGCCTGCTCGAAGAACTCGATCATCTTCTCGCCCTTCTTCAGGACCACGTAGGCCTTCTTCCAGTCGGGCCGCTTGCCCGCGGAGCGACGCTGACGCTTCACCTTGCCGTGGACGTTGGCCACCCGCACGTCCGCGATCTTGACGCTGAAGAGAGCCTCCACCGCCTTCTTGATCTCGGGCTTTGTGGCATCCCGGTGCACTTCGAAGCAGAGCGTGTTCTGGGTCTCCTTCAAGTTGGTGGACTTCTCGGTGACAAGGGGACGCCGGATCACCTCGTAGATCGATTTCATGGCGTGAGCCGCTCCTCCAACTTGTCCAAGGCCTCCTGGGAGACGAGCACGTGCCGACAGTCGAGGACGTCGTAGGCGGTGAGATGGGTGTCCGCCACCACCTTGAGGCCGGGAATGTTCCGCCCGGAGAGCACGAGGGCGTCGGCCGGCTGGTGGTCCACGAGCACCGTCTTGCCCACCGCCCCCAACCTGTCCAGCAGCCCCTTCAGCTCCTTGGTCTTCGGTACCTCGATGGGGAAGGCCTCGACCACGCGCAGCGCACCCTCTTTGACGCGCTGGGTGAGCGCGGAGCGCAGGGCCGCCGCCCGTGCCTTCTTGGGCATCGAGTACGAGTAGTCGCGGGGAACGGGTCCGAACACGGTGCCCCCGTGGCGCCAGAGGGGGGTCCGGATCTCGCCCACCCGGGCCCGGCCCGTGCCCTTCTGACGCCAGGGCTTGCGCCCGGAGCCCGAGACCAGGGCCCGGTTCTTCGTCATGTGGGTTCCGGCCCGCCCTCCCGCCCGGTACTGCTTCACCGCCTCGTAGATGAGGTGGGAGTTGACCTTCACCGCAAAGACCTGGGGGGAGAGCTTGACGTCACCCACCTTCTTGTTCTCGGCGTTCACGACCTCGATGGTGGAGTGGTCGGCAGGGGCCGTCTTGGGCGCGGCCGCCTCTGGAGCTCTGGCCTTCGTCTTCGCCTTCGCCTTGGCCGCCGGTTTTTGCTTTTTCTCGGCCATGGTTGCTATGCCTTCTTCTTGTGGATGACCAAGTAGCCGCCGCCTGCCCCCGGCACCGACCCGTTCAGGACCATGATGTTGTTCCCGGCGTCCACCCGAACCACGGTGAGGTTGCGTACCGTGACCCGGTCCGCGCCCATGTGCCCGCCCGCCCTCATCCCTTTCAGCACGCGGGAGGGGAAAGCGGAAGCCCCGATAGAACCGGGGGCACGGTGGAACATGGAGCCGTGGGTCGCGGCGCCGCCCCGGAAGTGGTGGCGCTTCACCACGCCCTGGAAGCCCTTCCCCTTGCTGAGCCCGGTCACGCTCACGCTGTCCCCGGGGGCGAAGAGCTCGACCGAGATTTTGTCTCCCACCTTGACCTCGGCCCCCTCCTCCACCGGGAACTCCTTGACCACCCGGCAGGGCGGGATCCCCGCCTTGTCAAAGTGGCCCTTCATGGCCTTGGTCACCTTCTTGACCTTGCGCCGCTCCACGAGCCCGACCTGGACACCGGAATAGCCGTCCTTGGCCTTGGACTTGCGCTGCACGACCACGCAGGGACCGGCCTCGATGACGGTGACGGGGATGGCGCGGCCATCCTCCGCGTACACCTGGGTCATGCCCACCTTGCGCCCGATGATTCCCTGCACTGACATCTCTCTTGCCTCTTCTTCTGCGCTCGCGGCCGCCCGCTAAAGCGCCTCGGGCCGCCGCTACTTGGCGTGCTCCTTGCCGAAAGCCTTGATCTCCACGTCCACGCCCGCGGGCAGATCCAGCTTCATGAGAGCGTCCACGGTCTGCGGAGTGGGCTCGAAGATGTCGAGGAGCCGCTTGTGGGTGCGGATCTCAAACTGCTCCCGGCTCTTCTTGTCCACGTGGGGCGAGCGGAGGGCGGTCCAGCGGTTCTTGACCGTGGGCAGGGGGATCGGTCCCGCCACCCGCGCCCCCGTCCGCTTGGCGGTGTCCACGATCTCGCCGGTGGATTGGTCCAGGATCCGGTAGTCATAGGCCTTGAGCCGGATCCGGATCTTCTCGTTCAGCATCATGAGTGGTTTACCCGCTTACCTTTTAGGTCCGCCCTACTCCAGGATTTCGGTCACGGTGCCCGCGCCCACCGTCCGCCCGCCCTCCCGGATCGCGAACCGCAGCCCCTTCTCCATCGCAATGGGGGTGATCAGGTCCACCGCCATCTGCGTGTTGTCCCCCGGCATCACCATCTCCACTCCCTCCGGCAGCGTCGCCACCCCCGTCACGTCCGTGGTCCGGAAGTAAAACTGCGGCCGGTAGCCCGTGAAAAACGGCGTGTGCCGTCCCCCCTCCTCCTTCGTCAGTACGTACACCTCACCCTTGAACTTCGTGTGGGGCGTGATCGAGCCGGGCTTCGCCAACACCATCCCCCGCTCAACCTCTTTCCGCTCCGTCCCCCTCAGCAACACCCCGATGTTGTCCCCCGCGACCCCCTCGTCCAAGAGCTTCTTGAACATCTCCACGCCCGTCACGACCTTCTTCGGGATCTCCTTCTGGAGTCCCACAATCTCCACTTCCTCCCCAACCTTCACCTTCCCGCGATCCACACGCCCCGTCGCCACCGTCCCCCGTCCCGATATCGTGAAAATGTCCTCGATCGGCATCAGAAACGGCTTGTCCACTTCCCGCTGCGGCAGGGGCACGTACTTGTCCACCGCCTCCATCAGCGCCAAAATCGGCTTCGCCGCCTCGTCCTTACCGTTCCCCTCCAGGGCCTTGAGCGCGCTCCCCCGTACCACCGGAATCTCGTCCCCCGGGAACTTGTACTGCTTCAGCAGATCCCGAACCTCAAGCTCCACCAGATCCAGAAGCTCCGGATCGTCCACCATGTCCACCTTGTTCAGGAACACCACAATGTAGGGAACCCCTACCTGCCTCGCCAAAAGTATGTGCTCCCGCGTCTGCGGCATCGGCCCGTCCGCCGCCGACACCACCAAGATCGACCCGTCCATCTGCGCCGCCCCCGTGATCATGTTCTTGATGTAGTCCGCGTGCCCAGGACAGTCCACGTGCGCATAGTGCCGGTTCGCCGTCTCGTACTCCACGTGCGAGGCGTTGATCGTCACCCCCCGCTCCCGCTCCTCGGGCGCGTTGTCGATCGAGTCGTACGCCCGAAACTGTACCCGCGGGTTCAGGGCCGACAACACCTTCGTGATCGCCGCCGTCAACGACGTCTTCCCGTGGTCCACGTGCCCAATCGTCCCCACGTTCACGTGCGGCTTCGACCTGTCAAACTTCTCCTTGGACATGCTGTTCC